>JAGGSL010000070.1 GCA_021159125.1 Thermoplasmata archaeon | reverse complement strand
ATATAGTATAGTAAGTATACTATTCTTCGATAATTACATCAAGCGGCATCGTGTATGCATCTGGCAACACCGAATCATTATCAAAATTCCAAAACACAGAATATTGATATCATATACTGAATATACTCAGACTATGTTTCTCTGTTTTTTGCTATTTCCGTAGCAATGTCTCTCAAAATTTTTGTTTTTTTGCCAATTTTGTCAACGATTACTCGCCCCTCCTTTTTCCACCACCTTCCAGGGTATGCCTTGTCCTCCTTTTGAGGGTTTAGTCCCATTTTCTTAGCAGCTTTCATTATCTCTTCAATTGAGGCATTGGGAACAGCTATATCTTTTGCAACACGCCTTCCATCTCCCCTGCTTCTTCTTTTGTCAAAGTAGACGGGCCACAAAATATATTTGTCTCTAGGCATCTTCCTTTATCAAAACAGCATTTATACATCCATCCTGTCCGGGGCGGGAGGTAACTCTTGCCTTGCCAAGTTCTGTTTCTATGACTGCTCCCTTTGTTATTATATCTCTCCTTACATAATGCGGGTTTGCTGGATTTTCCAGCACGTCTTTTATTTCCACTTTTTTTGTTGTATTTGTTTCCGGATCTGTTACATTCGCCACATTTGCCGCAAGGACTCTCACCCTGGCATTTCCGCCTCTGGTTCTGACTTTTTTATGTCTTTTTTCACCTATAACTGGAAGAATCTGCTCTCTCCCAAGCTCATATCTTCTCTTTTTCCTTGCGAGTCTTAATTTTCCGCCTGTTTCTTTCCTTTTTGACTTACCTTGCCATTTCATTTAATTCCTCCAGATGTTTCCACTTTTCATCCACTTCTTCCTGTATTTTGTTCAATATATCTGTCTTCTTTTCAGGTTTGAACAGATGTGCGAATCTTCTTTGCATTTTTAAATATTCCTCAACCGGCTTTCTTTCCTTGGGCCAGTATGTAACTTTGATTTTATTCATGTCAGAACCTTCAAGTTCCCATAAAACAAATATTCCCGTTTCGACAGCCATTCTGGAAAGCTCGACAGTGAGCTCGCTCGGATAGCGCCATCCTGTAGGGCATGGTGAGAATATTTGTATGAAAGAAGGCCCCTCTGCATCCAGCGCTTTCCTCACCTTTTTCTTCAAATCCCTGTAATTTGCTATTGTGGCTGTGGCTGTATATGCTATATCATGCGCAGCCACTATCGAAGCAATAGGTTTCTTTTTCTCTTTCTTTCCTATGCTGAATTTACCTGCAGGAGATGTGGTTGTCGATGCGGCAAACGGAGTTGATGAACAGCGCTGTATACCCGTATTCATGTATGCCTCATTGTCGAACACCACATATGTTATATTATGCCCTCTTTCCAGCATGCCGCTGAGAGCCTGAAAGCCGATATCATAAGTCCCGCCGTCCCCTCCGAACGCAAGAATATTTATGCCTTCTCTCTTTCCAAGCTTTTTGAGAGCAACATCTATGCCAGAAGCGACTGCCGCCGCATTTTCAAATGCAGCATGAATCCAGGGTATTTTCCATGCAGTTTCTGGATATGCAGTTGTCATGACTTCCAGGCAGCCAGTGGCATTTGCAACAATTGTATTGGGTCCCGCCTCCTGGAGCACCATTCTTACCGCCGCCGCCATGCCGCAGCCGGCACAACCCCTGTGCCCTGATGTAAATAACTCATCGCTTGCCATTTTATTGCACCTCCCTGAGGTTTATCCAGTGAACCATCTTTTCCACCTTTCCCTTATCAATCGCGTCCTTCGATATTTCTGCGATTTTGTAGAAGTCCTCCTGGGTTATGTCCCTGCCGCCCAGTCCTATGATAAAATCGATGAGCATCGGCTTTTCCTTTTCATTTATAAGAGCGCCTGCTATTTCCGCAAACACAGCGCCGCCAAAGCCGAATGAAATGTTTCTGTCTGCAACTGCGAGAACTTTTGCCTTTCTTGAGAGGTCTTTTATCTCCCTGAATGGGAACGGGCGGAACACTGTAAGTTTTGCAGCCCCTACTTTAATTCCTTTTTCTCTCATTGAATCGACTGCAGCCCTTGCTGTGCCGCTCATTGAACCCATCGTGAGTATTATAATATCTGCATCATCTGTTCTGTATTCGCTCACCTTTTCGTATTTCCTGCCGAACTTTTCGTAAAACTCCGAAAATACTTCGTCTATCACTTTCTGGGCGTTCTCCATGGCTTCCCATTGCTGGTATTTGAACTCCATGTAATGGGCAGGAGTTCCGAAAGAGCCAAAAGTCATTGGATTTTTGACGTCAAGGGTATAAACTGGTTTGTACGGCGGAAGAAATTCATCCACCTCTTCCTGCAACGGAACGTCAACGCCCTCCATTGTATGCGTAAGCACAAAAGCGTCCAGCCCGACCATCGACGGAAGCAAAACCCTGCGGTCTTCAGAAATTTTGAAAGCCATGAGCATTAAATCAAGAGCGTTCTGATTATTTTCTGCATAAAACTGCAGCCAGCCGCTGTCCCTCTCTGCAATTGTATCCTGATGGTCACACCATATGTTTATCGGTGCGGACAGCGCCCTATTCCCGACTGCTGTCACTATGGGCAATCTCATGCCCGAGGCAATGAAAAGCATCTCGCTCATCAACTTGAGTCCCTGGGAAGCGGTTGCTGTTGCAACTCTTGCTCCTGAAGCGCTTGCTCCTATGGCTGCGCTCATTGCGCTGTGTTCAGATTCAGTGAGCAAAAGTTCTGCATCCATTTCTCCATTTGCGATGTATGTTGAAATCTGCTCGGGGAAGAGTGTTGATGGAGTGATTGGATATGCAGGGACAACATCCACCCTTGCCAGCTTTGCAGCAACAGCAGTTGCGAAATTTCCCTTAACAACCTGTTTTACTCCCATAATATCACTTCTCCTCCTCTACCATTTCAAGGGCATTGAATGGGCATTCCTGGACACATATGCCACATCCCTTGCAGTAATCATAATCTATCTTTATCGGTTTTTTTGCCTTCGCATCAGCCTGCTCTATCGCGCTATCTGGGCAGAGTTGCCAGCATATATTGCAGAACTTGCATTTTGCTTCATCAAGGACAGGCTTGAGCGTTCTCCACGAGCCCGTTTTGTAGTTCAGAGCACTTCCTGGCGTCGTGATAACTGCCCCAATATTCACTTTATCCATATTATACACCCACCACTTTCTCATATGCTGCTTTTGCAGCCACAACATTCGCTTCCTTCTTTGCAGGCGACATTTCCATGATCGCTTCGGTCACAGAATCGATGGAAACATTGCCTACCGCCCTTGCATATGCACCGAGTATGGCAGTATTGACAATAGGATTTGTATGAGTACCGAGTTTATTCTCAATAGCTATTCCGGTGGCATCAACTGTATAAACCTTCGCATCCCCAAAGTCGAATTCTGACGGCTCTTTCCTTGTATTTATTATCACCTTGCCGCCTGCCTTCAGCCCGCCTGCGACATTCGCCTCCTTCAGCTGTATGAGGCTGGGGTCCTGGATGACGACCGCATCTGGTTCATATATCTGGTATTTTATGTCTATCGGCTTATCATCCATTCTCAGGAAAGCAGCCACAGGCGCACCTCTCCGCTCGACCCCGAAAATAGGGAATGCCTGCACATACTTTCCCTCTTTAAATGCAGCGACAGAAAGTATGTTGGCGGCAGTAACTGCGCCCTGCCCGCCTCTTCCATGGAAACGTACCTCGTACATGATAATCCGTGCATGAAATAAAGAACTACTAAATAAAATTTGGCATGTTCATCTTCCTATTTCCATCATCTTTTCCAGCGGTTTTCTCGCCTTTCTGATGATGTCCTTATCTATGATGAGTTCTGGCTCCATTTTTTCCAGGGATTTCAAAACTTTGTCAAGCGTTATTTTTTTCATTGTGGGGCAGACAGCATGCTCTACAGGATAAAATTCCTTCTCAGGCATTTCTTTTTTGAGTCTGTAGCATAACTCCCTTTCAGTTGCCACTATGAACTCTTTTTTATCTGATGTCTTCGCATATCTCACCATTCCCTCAGTAGAGGCAACTTTATCGGCAATATCTATGACTTCAGGAGAGCATTCGGGATGAACCATTATCTCTGCATCTGGATGCATATCCTTTAGTTTCAATATGTCCTCCCTGCTTATGCTCTCATGTGTTGGACAAAAACCGGG
>JAGGSL010000066.1 GCA_021159125.1 Thermoplasmata archaeon | reverse complement strand
TGTAACACAAAAAGGTGAGATATATGAATAAAGTTTTGCTGGTTGATGATGAGCCAGATATCCATGAAATACTTGGCATTCATCTGGAAAGGAAGGGCATAGATGTAGAGCATGCACTTACAGGCGAGGAAGGCGTGGAGATGTACAAAAAATTGCACAAAAGCGGGGAAGAGCCAAAGCTTGTAATCATGGATTTGAATTTATCGGGTGAGAAAGGTATGGACGGAATACAACTCCACAAAGAAGGGAAAGGAAAGAGGATTGACGGGGCAAGAGCAGCAGAGCAGATATTGAAAATAAATCCTGATGCGGTGATATGGGGCTATACAGCATGGTCTGATACAGAATGGGCGGAGAAATTGAGAAAAGCAGGGGCAAAAAGGATTGTGAAGCGTCTGGTGCCGTTCAAGGAATTTGCAGAAATGGTTGCAGATTTTGTGAAGGATTGATATTATTCATCTGTCCCGCTCCGGTGCCTGAAAGAGGAAACAATGCTTACCCCATTATTTCAGAAAATCGATGTTTATCCTCTCTGTCGCTTCCTCTATTTTCTTTACCTTTTTGTCTTCGTCAGGAAGTATGATGGATTCGATATTCTCCACCTTCTTGGCTGCAGTATAAGTATCACTTCTTATCAAAAGCAAAGGCATATTCCTGCGGTCGGCTTTTGCAAGTATGTTCGACGGGGGTACAATGTTGTTTGTGAGTACAACACATGAAGTCCTCTCATCATCTATTGACGCTGCAATAACATCGCTCCTGTCGCCACCTGTTATTATCAGCTTATCCTCCTTCTTGAAATCAGGGTGATGCAATATCTCTGGAACGGAAAGAGCCGCAATCAGTACATTCCTTACTTCCCTCTCCAGCCCTCCTTCTCCTGCCACAACCCTTGCGAACAGTTTGTCCGCTATGTATCTGACCTTCATCGCATCCAGCTCATTGATATAAGGGACGGTTCCGAGCAGGGGCATACCCTTCTTTTCCATTTCCCTTTCCACCTTTTCGGTGCTTTCTTCCCTGACCTTGTTTATGACAGCACCTGCAATTTTCACTCCTGCGTTTTTCGCTGCGCATTCGGCAAAAGAGAGGGAATCAATCATGTCATATACATCACCAGAGAAAACAAACAGCACGTCCGCATCAAGCATGGAGGCAACTGAAAGAGGGTCCAGTCCCAGGGAATTGCCCCTCACCAGATTTTCTCCCCCCTCTATTATGAACAAATCCTTGTTTGAAGAAAGGCGCTTGTACCTCTCCTCAACCTCTTTTTTGATATCAGGGAATGCATGGATAACCTTTGAGTGATGAAACCCCAGAGTGAACTCATCCACCTCCTCCTCTATTCCGAAAACTTCCTTGAAAAGAGCAGCATCGTAGTCAACCAGCCTTTTCTTTTTATAAATCTGGTTATCTCCCAGAGGTTTCATATAACCTATCTTCCCGCCAAATTTCTTTGCAATTCCAAGTGCGACGGTCGTTTTTCCAGCTTTTGGCATCACCGATGCAACAACTATTTTCTTCATTTTTTCACCTCTATATTGATACGGGCATCTAAAGCTTTTGCCCCTTTTTCATATACCATCAATGGATTGATATCCAGTTCGGATATCTCAGGAAACCTGTTTACAAGAACCCCTACACGATATATTGAATTTATTATGGAGCCGATATCCTTTCTTTTTTCTCCCCTTACGCCTAGAAGGAGTGGATAAGAGCTTATTTCCCTTATCATCTTTCCTATCTCCCTTTTTGACACGGGAGCGACGCGGAACGCCACGTCTTTAAGAACTTCCACATATATGCCACCGAGCCCGAACATCAGAACTTTCCCGAAGGAAGAATCTGTCGTTGCGCCCACTATCGTCTCCACCCCGTGCGGAACCATTTTGGCTATCTCTATGCCCCTTATGTTAGCCTTCGGCACATTCTGCCTGCAGTTTCTCATTATTGCCTCATATCCCTCTATGAGTTCCTTTTTATCATCTATGTCGATTAGAACACCGCCGACATCAGTTTTATGTATTATGTCTTCCGAAACGACTTTCATCACAACAGGATAGCCGATTTCCTCCGCCGCCTCCACCGCCTCATCTATGCTTTTCACGACCTTGAAAGGAGGAACGTCGATGCCCGCCGCAGCCATTATCTCCTTTGCCTCTGTGCCGAGAAGCTGCTTCCTTCCCTCTTTCTCCACTTCCTTCAGCACCTTCATTATTCGCTCTTCATCCATGTCCACCTCCTCCATTTCCTCCTCTTTCCTTTTTTCATGAGCCATGTAAAGCGCTTTCAGTGACGAGACAGCATCCTCAACGTCCTCGAATGCAGGGATTCCTTTCGCCTTCAGCTCTTCCAGTATTTTATCTGTCCCCTCGCCTCCGAAAAGAGAGTATATGATGGGTTTTTTGCTCCCGTACTTCTCCTGCATTTCAACAAAGGTATCCATAAGCGGCTCAAGGGGCGTCATGTCTGTCTGGCAGTAAAGAGCTATGATGGCATGAATATCGTCTTCATTCAGCGCCCTCTCCAGCGCCTCCCTGTACTCGGCCCCGCCTGCCTGCCCTGTCAAATCCACGGGGTTTTTGTATGAGCCGAATTTAGGCATCACATCCTCGAACGTTCTCCTCAGCAATTCCATGTCGCTTGTAAGATTCACTCCATATTTCTCGCACGCATCAGCTGCAAGAACCCCTATTCCTCCTCCGTTTGTGATTATGACGACATTTTTGCCAGCAGGCCTGGGGCAGGCGGCCAGCGTCGCCACCCAGTTGAATCCTTCCGCAAGGTTTTCAGCCCTGAGTATGCCGATCTGCTTGAATGCTGCATCAAATATTTTGTCAGAGCCAGCTAACGAGCCCGTATGGGAAGCGACAGCCCTTGCACCCACCTTTGAGCGCCCCGCCTTTATTGCAACTATCTGCATGTCATCTGGCTTTTTTTTCACCAGGTCCATGAACTCCCTTCCGTTTTCCAGGCCTTCGATGTAAAGAAAAATCACTTTGGTGATTTCGTCGTTAAAAACATATGACATTATGTCTGCTTCGGTTATATCTGCCTTGTTGCCAATCGAAACAATAGTGGAAAGCCCCATGTTTTCATCAGCTGTTTTTCCTATCATTGCTATGCCAAGCGCCCCTGACTGGGATATGACCGCGATGTTGCCAGGACGAATTTTTGATGGCCCGAAGGTTGCATTTATGGGAGCAGACGCAGAATATATCCCGAAAACGTTGGGGCCCAGAATGCGCATTCCATTAGCTCTCGCCTTTTCCACCATCTCTTTCTCTGCGCCAATATTCCCTATCTCCGAAAAGCCGGAGGTTATGACAACTGCAAACTTCACGCCCTTCTTTGCGCATTCCTCGACTGCACTTACCGCAATGCTAGCAGGCACAACTATCAGCGCAAGGTCGATTTCTCCATCTATTGAAGAAATGGACTCATGCACCTTTATACCTAAAATTTCTCCTCCTTTGGGGTTTATGGGATAAACCTTTCCCTTATATCCTGACTCCACTATGTTCTTCAGCACGGTATGCCCGATTTTCCCCTCTTTGTGGGATGCGCCGACGACAGCAACATGCCTTGGATTGAAAAGGTATTTTAAGTCTGCCACTGACAGCGTATTGGAGGATAGGATATAAAGTTTTTTGCATCTATGCATCTATAGACCGAGCATGTACTCTGCTGTCCTCAACGCCATGCTTACATGCCTTGCCCCGTTTCCCTCAATGTGGGGTCCGTGCCCAGGATATAAATTCACCACGTCAAATTCGCCTATTCTTTTTATGGAGTTTGCCAGTTTTCCCGCATCTCCTCCCCAGAAATCGGTTCTGCCAACGCCGCCGTCAGAAAAAATGGTGTCTCCGGAAAACAGTGACTTGCTCTCCGGTTCATACAAACATATGCTTCCCGGGGAATGCCCCGGAGTGTAAATGACTTTCAATTCCGTCTCCCCTACCTTTATGACATCTCCTTCTCTTAACTTACGGTCGACTTTAATCGGAGGCTGCTCAACACCGAAGAGGGAGGAAGAGCTATCCAAACCCTTTTCTATGGTTTCTGCCCCTTTCCCGTGAATCATGACTTCTGCATCACAGTGCTTTTTTATGTCCGGAACGCCGCCGCAGTGGTCGAAATGCTCGTGCGTCAGAAT
>JAGGSL010000046.1 GCA_021159125.1 Thermoplasmata archaeon | reverse complement strand
ATCTGAGGGAGAACGGATGCCCTGAGGAAGTTATCGGAAAGTTATCAGACCCTGTGGAGGTTGTGAAATACTTCAGCAAGGTTTATGTTGAGGATTACTGGAAAAAATTCGGTTTCTTTATTGATTACTCGCGCCTCATGGATACCATATCTCCCGGCTATAAAAAATTCATAGAGTGGCAGTTCCATAAGTTGAAGGAGAAAGGACTGCTTGTCCAGAAACCCCACTTTGCTCCCTTCTGCCCCAACTGCGGGCCTGTTGCTGTTGACAAGTCGGAGACAGACATATCTGAGGGGGGCGATGCGGAAATTCTTGAATTCACTGTCATAAAATTTGAGATGGGCGATATGATTCTGCCGGCAGCCACGCTACGCCCCGAGACAATATTCGGTGTTACGAACATGTGGGTGAATCCGGAGGTGGAATATGCCATAGCGATGGTGGGAGACGAGAAGTGGGTGCTCTCGAAGCAGGGGGTTGAGAAAATTGCGAATCAGACAGAGAAAGAGGTGAAAGTGGTCGGCACAATTATGGGGAAAGACATGATAGGAAAAAAATGCAGGGTTCCTGTTGTCGACAGGGAGGTGCCCGTACTGCCGGCAACATTTGCAGACCCGAATGTGGCAACAGGCATAGTGATGTCAGTTCCGGCGCATGCACCTTACGATTACATAGCATTGAAAGATTTGAATTCGGAGATAGAGCCCATTGTCATAATCTCGGTTGACGGCTATACTGTACCTGCAAAGGAAGTTGTCGAGAAAATGGGAATAAAAAGCCAGGATGAGAAGGAGGCGCTGGAGGAGGCAACCCAGGCGGTTTACAGGGAGGAGTTTCATAAAGGAGTGCTGAACGAAAACTGCGGGGAATATGCAGGCATAAAAATTTCCGAAATAAAGGATTCCGTGAAGGAGAAACTTATTGAAGAAGGAAAGGCAACTATAATGCGCGAGTTCTCAAAAAGAGTTGTGTGCAGGTGCGGCAGGGAGGTGACAATAAAAATCGTTCCCGACCAGTGGTTCATAAAGTACAGCGATGAGGAACTTACAGAAAAAAGCAAGGAGCATGTCAGCACAATGAATATATTTCCTTCTGATTACAAACAGGAATTGCCGAAGGTGCTTGACTGGTTCGGGGATAGGGCATGCATACGTCAGGGGTCATGGCTCGGAACAGAATTTCCATTCAAAAAGGGATGGATTATCGAGCCGATTTCCGATTCAACGCTCTATCCTGCCTATTATGTTGTATCAAAATACGTGAACGAGGGGAAAATTTCTCCAGATGAAATGAGCAATGAATTCTTTGATTATGTATTTCTCGGCAGGGGTGATGCAAACAGCGAGATATGGAGGCAGATAAGAGATGATTTCCTTTACTGGTATCCTGTCGACATAAACCTTGGAGGCAAGGAGCACAAAACGGTTCATTTCCCTGTGTTCATAATGAATCATGTAGCAATAATGGAAGAACGGCACAGACCGAAGGGCATATTCGTGAACTGGTGGATAACCCAGAAAAGCGGGGAGAAGATTTCAAAATCCAAAGGAGGAGCTGTTCCCATACCAGATGCTGCCACACGCTACGGCGTGGATACAATGCGTCTGTATTATGCCCATATCGGCTCCCCGTTCGTGGACATAGAGTGGGACGGGAGCAATGTTGAAAATTACAAGAGCAGGCTTGCCAGAATATGGAATATGCACGAGCAAATCATGGGTCTGAAAGGCGGAAAGGAGGATGCAATAGACAGATGGCTCGAAGCAACTTTCAATGATAAGGTGATGGATGTAATAAATGCAATGGAAAATTATGAGCTGAGGAAGGCGGCAAATGTGATATTTTTTGATATCTATAATGCGTTTCAGTGGTATATGAAAAGAGGGGGAAAGGGCACTGTGGCCAAAAAATTGATGGAAGACTGGATAAAAATGATGTGCCCTTTCACGCCCCACATTGCAGAGGAGATGTGGGAGAAAATGGGAAAATCTGGCTTTGTTTCCGTTGCTTCATTTCCGGAAAAAAGGGAAGTTGACAGGGATGTGCTGAAAGGAGAAGAACTGCTTATGAAAACAATGGAAGACATACAGGAAATATTGAATGTTACCGGCATGAAAGCATCAAAGATTTTTGTTTATACCTCTCCTTCCTGGAAGTGGAAGGTTGCCGAAAAAGCGACTGAGCTTGCTGAAGAAAACAGACTTGATATGGGAACGCTCATGAAAGATATCATGGCAGACGAAGAGGTAAAAAAACATTCAAAGCATGCACCAAAGTTTGCCCAGAAGGCCATGAAGGATGCTATGAGGGGAATTAAATTCGCCAGAATTGACGAGGCAGCATATCTTAAAAATGCAAAAGATTTTATAGAAAAAGAAGTGGGCGCAGAGGTGATGATTTTTTCCGCAGACGAGGACTGCCCTGACCCTGGCAACAAAAAATCAAAGGCGGAGCCGCTGAGACCTGCCATATATGCCGAATGATTATTGAGAGACGTACCAGGAAATCATATCCCCGACGGTCATCTTCAAATCAAATTCTGGCTCGTATCCCAGTTCCTTTTTCGCCTTTTCGCAACTTATCCTTCTCGATGTTCCAAATGATTTTACCCTGAAACGTGTGAGTGAAGGCTCTTTTCTGGAAAACATCTCCGAAAAGAAAGCAACGGCATATGCAATTGCATACGACACATGTTTTTCAGGCGGCTTGACACCCAGCTTATGAGCAATTTCCTCAAAAATATCTCTCACGGGGGAAATGAAGCTCACGACGTTGTATGTGCTTCCTTTCATATCTTTTTCCAGAGATAGGCGGAGACACCTGGCAACGTCCTTTGGATGGGCAACTGAAAGAAGCGTATCTCCGCTCCCGATATATGTCATCTCTCCTTTCTCTATCCTCTCAAGGATTATCTGCGACGCCTTCCCGCCTGCGCCGAGCACGAGCGGCGGCCTGACAATGGAAATGCGCATGCCCTCCAAATTTCTCAACGCTTTCTCCGCATCTAACTTTGATTTCTGATATGCATTTATTGGTTTCTTGGGACTGTCTTCGGTTATTTCTTCCATTGTGTTCGGAAAGCCATAAACGCCTGCAGAACTTGTGAATATCATTCTCTCTATGCCATTCTCCATGCATGCCCTTGCAACGTTCATCGTTCCTTTGACGTTTACATTGTAAATCTCTTCCCTTTTCCCCCAGTCAGCGGCATAGGCGGCGTTGTGGAAAACAGCGTCAATGTCATCCATTGCTGACAGAAGTGTATCAAACTGCGTTATGTCGCCCCTTGCAATCTCAGCTCCTTTAATGTTCAGTAATCGCTTTCTTGTGAGAATCTTTACTTCATATCCGTGCTCGAGCAGCTCTTCCACGATATGCCTGCCGATAAATCCGCTCCCGCCTGTGACAAGTACTTTCATTGAATAAAAATGAAACTTTGGTATTTAACGCCTCTTAATTTTTCCTGTCATTGAAGATGATGCATCTGGAGCGGCAAATAGGCAGTTTTATAAACAAACTTCTGTTTATTATTTTTTAATGCAGAAATTAAACAATACCAAAAAAGTAGTAGGAAAAAATCTACTGACTGCCTGTGTTATCGGCATTCTCTTAAGCACACCTATGGTGTCAATTGCCGGGAATACTGCAACACAACAGACAAATTGTGGCGATTTGCATCTCATCCAGCCAAAAACATATTACAACGCCACGCTTTTCATAATCACCAATCTATATTATGTGAGGCATTTTGATGATGAAAAAATCGACTTGAGCTACAGATATCCATTCCTTCCTGGAATTTTCATTATAAAAGATGAAAACGGGATACAGGAGCGCAATCTTGGTGGATGGTGCGGTACCAGAGCGGAAATTTACGGGTTCAACGGATTTTTCAAATGGCAGGGATTATATACGGTGTTGATTGGAAATTGCGCCAAGATATCCATCATCCCGGTTAGATAATTTCTAGAAATCGCTATCGAAGAAAAACTTAAAAGCAGCATCCAGATGTAAAATAGGTGGGAGATATTGGGAAATAAAACCATCCTGATAATATGTATGGTATTTCTTCTTTTAGGAACTTCAGGAACGGGAATGCCAACAGCAATTTCCCCAGAGTTAAAAGCAATGAATCATGATGCTATGGATGGCAATAACAGCAATTCTTTCTCAGGCAATTCATTCCACGGCAATACAACAT
>JAGGSL010000147.1 GCA_021159125.1 Thermoplasmata archaeon | reverse complement strand
CCAATACGGCAACCACCACCTCCCCACCGCCCTCTATTCTGCTTATTTTTCCATGTAAGCCAGGCTCTTCCCTTATCTCTATGCCGCCATGCGCAGAAGAAACAACATCTCCGAGCCCTGTTGAATGCCTGACCTCTGCAATGTGGGCTGCCCTGATTGCTTCTTGCCGGGAAATTGAAAGGAGAGATGACAATGCAAGGGTGGAGGCAAGCGTTCCCGCCGCGCTCATGCCAAATCCCTGCGATTGGGGAAGGGAAAGTTCAACTTCCGCTCTGACTCCTTTTTCGGTTAGCATGCTCAATGCTTCTTCCGTAACTTCACCGCCCTTCCTGCCGTTTATTTCAACCTCGATTCCATTTCCTTTTATTTCCACAATGGAGGTGGCTCCATGGGAAATGCATATCCCCGCCCCTCTCGAGCCGCTTTTCTCCTCATCATCTGACATGCATATTTCGAAAAAGCCTGTTATGTGACCGGGGCAGAATGCCTTTGCTTTCATGATATGAAATCAAAAATCTTTTCTGCAACTTCCTCTTTTGTGCCCTTAACCTCTGCAGCATTTCCTTCGCTTCCGATTATCCATGCTTTCATGCTTTCATTCCCTATGGTATCGGTGGTATTGGCAACAATAAAGTCAATGCCATCTTTCCGCATTCTGTCCAGCGCTTTCTCCATTGCATGCTTTTCGTCACTCTCAAGCTTGAATCCAACAACAACCCTCCCGATTTTTTTCAGCATCGGATTTATGCGCTCTGCAGGCAGGAGATGCAGATTTAATGGCTTCCCGGATGAAATTTTTCCTTCTTTTTTCTCCGGAATGAAATCGGAAATGGCAGCGCAGTTTATGACATAATCAAATTTCGTGCTTTCATTCTCAATTAAGTTTATTATATCCCGGGAGGTCACAAATTTTCTTGCTTTTGCATATGCCGGGGGAACGACATTGTGGCTGTGCCATATCTCGACGTCTGCCCCTCTCTCGTATGCCGCCTTTGATAAAGCGAGAGCCATCTTTCCGGATGAAAGGTTTGTTATGATACGTACATCATCAATAAATTCAGATGTTCCGCCTCCCACCACCAGAACCTTTTTTCCCTCAAAATCTTTTTTTCCGAGGGTGCGGATAACCATTTCAACAATCTCCTCGTTTTCTGCAATCTTCGCCTTCCCTTCTTCCATTTTTGGCTCAACGAATACAATGCCGTTTTTCCTGCATTTCTCCACATTCTCCATCACAAATTTGTTTTCATACATGGAGTAATGCATTGCAGGAACTATGACTATGGGCATTTTAGAACCGATAGCGGTGGTCGCAAACGTTGTTACCGCCGTGTCGTCAATGCCAAGAGCTATCTTCGATATTGTATTGGCAGTGCAGGGCGCTATGAGGAGCAAATCCGCCTTTCCGCCGACGCCGCAGTAAAGGACATGCTCAGCCTTTCCGCTCAACTCCACAACGGGCTTTTCCCCTGTCGCGAATTCAAGTGCATTAGGATGGATTATGCTGCATGCATTCCTGCTCATTACAGGCACAACTTTCGCTCCGTGGCGTATCAGCTCCCTTGCCAGTTTTATTGTCTCAACGGCTGCTATGCTTCCAGTCACTCCAAGCACGATTGTTTTGCCTTCAAGTTTTTTCGATTTAACACCGCGGATAGCATCACTCGGAGCTTTCATTTTTCCCTCAGCTTATATTTCTGAATTTTCCCACTCGCAGTCATTGGAAATTCGCCAACAAATTCAACATATTTTGGCACCTTGAAGTTTGCAACCCTCTCCCTGCAGAACTGCTTTATTTCCTCCTCGCTCAACTCTCCGTCAGGAATGATAAATGCTTTTACCACCTCCCCGAGTTTTTTATCCGGCACCCCGACAACGGCGACATTCTTTACCTTAGGATGAGTAAAAAGCAGTTCCTCTATCTCCCGAGGATATACATTGAAACCGCCGACAACAATCATGTCCTTTTTCCTTCCCGTGATGTAAACGTAACCATCCTCATCCATTTTTCCCAAATCACCGCTGTAATACCATCCTTCCTCATCGACCGCCTTTTTTGTCGCCTCCTCCATTTTATAATATCCCTTCATCACGTTTCCCCTGATGGCAATCTCCCCTATCTCCCCTCTCGGCAACTCCCTCCTTTCATCATCCACCACCTTTACTTCCACTCCTGGCAGCGGTTTGCCCACGCTTTCTGCCCTCTTGATATCATCATCCTCGTACCTCGTAAGGGTGATGAGGGGTGAAGTTTCCGTTATGCCATACCCTATGCAAACATCGCATCCCATCTCATTCCTGACGCCCTTGACAACTTCAACAGGGCAGGGAGCACCGCCCATCATCCCGCTTCTGAGTTTGAGGGAATAGTTGCCCTTTCTGAATTCATCCAGTTCGAGCATGAACATTGTCGGGACGCCGAAGTTCATCGTGCATTCGTATTTCTGCATCAGCTCTAAAGCTTCTTTAGCATTAAAGACATCCTGCAAAACAATGCTTGCACCGAATGCAAGAGGTGTCAGGCATCCCAGAACAAGACCAAATGAGTGAAATAGGGGAAGAGGGATGAAATATCTATCGCTTGCCCTTATTCCCATAAGCTTTCCTGTCACAACTGCATTTGTGCACACGTTCTTATGGGTGAGCATGACCCCCTTCGGCTTGCCCGTAGTGCCAGACGTGTAGAGGATTTGCGAAACATCATCTTCATTGACTTTGCTAACAGCATCTGAAATGTTATCTTTTCCGTAGGACAAAAATTCGCTGAAGGGAATGCTCTTTATGCCCACATCCGCTTTTTCATCCACAACGATTGCATATTCAAGTTCGTCCAGCCCCTCGATGTTTTTCAGCATATCCACGTAATCCATTTTCAGAAATCTTGGAACCATGAATATTGCCTTTGCATCAGAATTTTTGAGTATGTAAGAAACCTCATGTGCACGGTATCGCGTATTCATGGGAACCATGACTGCCCCTATCGCCGTTATACCGAAATAAATCGGCAGATAATGGATGTTATTCGGCATCCATACGGCAACATGGTCTCCTTTTTTTATGCCAAGGTAAAGAAGCGAGGAAGCAATGCTTTTCGCTTTATCCTTTAGCCCCCTATAGGTCATTTCTTCTCCCTTAAAAATAATCGCGGGCTCATCGCCGTGATGCGCTGCACCATCCTCAATTATATCGTGAAGTATCATGCTCCCTTATACCTTTTTATTTTTAATATTTTTAGGGCAGAATGAAATGATGTCATAGTAAATCCGCTCTGTCGAAGAGCTGTTGAATTCCTCTATTCCTGAGAGAATTTTTTTAATTTCCCCACCACATCCCAGGAAAGCGACATCAAGCCCCCGCTGGGCGGCGTCTATGGACGCGCTGTCTGATGCAAACTCAAAGTCGCTCTTCACTCCAATTTTTTTAAGCGCCGCTTTTGCAATCGCCCCTCCTACTCCTATTTTAGCAGGTTCTAATTTTTTAACAACCCTTTCCAGCTCTTTTAAATCAAGGACTCTTGTGCCTCCGTCATCTGGAGACGGCAGTTCTATCAGATAAATTTTCCCTATTTTGTGCTCTACGATACCCTCCATGTTTTTTATGGATACATCCTCGCCCCTGGAAGCATCGTTCATTGCTATGCCTGTTGATGGGGAATCGCGCCTGCTGTAAGCGACCAGATTGCCTTTTTCCATGAAAAGCCCGACTTTCTGCCCTTTTTTTATGCTATTGCCAGCGATTGCCACACCGCTTTCTATGATATCGAGTTTTTGCATGCTCTCATCTAAAAAATTTTTGAGTTCCAGCAGCTGGGAGTGGAGGAACTGGATGCCCTGCATTGTTGCACGGTACTCTCCGTTGATTGTATGAATAAGTCCCTCCTCCCTCATTTTTTTGATGTATTCTGATACGGCCTGCTTTGTGATCCCTATTTTTTCTGCAATCGGGGAGAGGCGGGAGTGGTGCCCTGTCGCCACCTCCAGAAGTATAAGCAGCTGGGTTGAGAGCGACTTATCTCTGAGCAGTTTCATCAGTTTTCAATGCAGAGGGAAGTATTAAATTTTGCCCAAACCTTTAAATATAAAATTTACTTTACGTTTGTAAAAAAAAGTTGATAAGAATAAGAGGCATGAAAATGAGCAATAAAGGGATTATGGCAATAGTGGTAATTGCTGTGGCGGTGGTTGCCGGGATATCTGCTACGGCAATCTACATGCATGGAGAAAACGAGGTAAGTACAGAATCGGT
>JAGGSL010000032.1 GCA_021159125.1 Thermoplasmata archaeon | reverse complement strand
GGGCCGGTAGATCAGTTGGAAGATCGCCACCTTGGCATGGTGGAGGCCACGGGTTCAAATCCCGTCCGGTCCATGCTTCTTATTATCTGTTGATTCAGGCCAGCATTTTTGCAAAAAGCGTTCAGTTTTTGTTAGGTTTTCCTTTATATTCTCGATAACCCCTCTGCTCTCCTCATTTTCCTTGTTATATTCTCCTTATTCCCCATGCCTACTCCCTTATATCCCCATTTTTTATGACATTGCTGACAACCGCCTCTATTCTCCCTATTGCTATTTTTGCTGCTTCCAGCCTTTTCTTTTTGTCACCTTCCGGCATATCATCCATAACGAGCTGGACATAGCCTCTTGCAATGACAAGGGGGTTGAAGAAATGATGGGCCACGCTCTCTCTAAAAATTTTCTCTCTGAGGAATGCTCTTCTTGCCTCTGCCTTCATCTCTTCTATGTGGGTTATATCTTTTATCGTTCCAACAAACATTATGGTTTTGTTGTTCTGGATTATGGGGTTTATGTTTATCTCAAAGGCAGCTTTTCTTCCATAAATGTATTTTTGGATGGAATATCTGATGCCTTTTCCGTTGAAGAGATGGCTGTAGTTGCTGTAAATTTTTGTCTTCTCTTTTTCGGGAACGATTGACATGAACGGTTTATCTTTTATCTCATCGTATTTTTTTCCGAAGAAAAGCGCTGCCCTTTTATTCAAATGGACAAGATTTCCATCGGCATTGAGAATGAATATACCCTCTGTTGATTCATCCTGCAGGATGTCATTTTCGATGTGCATACGCCCCACACTCTCTGTTACTACCATTTTACCTCGAGTTTGATTGCAATTTACAAGCAACTATATGCGTCCTTCATATATATTGTTTATTTTTGACAATATTGTGCTCTGCCGACAATTTCTTCGTTTCCCGTCGATAAGTTTATATTTACTCAGCACTATCTGACATCGGACAAATCCAGTGAGGTGAAAAAATGAACCAGGAAACAGGTACAGATAACGTGATATATGTCGGAAACAAACCGCCAATGAACTATGTACTGGCGGCGATAACCCAGCTGAACTCTGGGTCGAACGAAGTAGCTATTAAGGCGAGAGGAAGGGCTATCTCCAGGGCAGTGGACGTAGCAGAAATAGTGAGAAGGCGATTCATGCCCGATATAAAGCTGAAGGACATAAAGATAGCTACAGAAGAGGTAACCAACGAGGAAGGACATAAAATAAATGTTTCTTCCATAGAAATATATCTCTCAAAGTGAGAGTTTCTATCCTTTTTTCCTATTTTTAGTTTCATCCAACAACAGATTTTTCTGCTTCGAATTCCATTTTTTCGAATCTTTCAAGGTTAAGACGGTCTATTGGAAGCGAGAGTTTTTCTCCTGTTATCAGTTGCGCGAGAAGTCTCGCAACCATGGGAGAAAGCATGAATCCGTGGCCTGAAAAACCGTTGCACTGTATGAATCCTTTCAGCCCTTTCACCTCTCCGAGTATGGGCAATGCATCAGGGGTGACATCATAAAATCCTGTCCACTGCCTGAGAACGTTTATGTGCTTCAATATTGGGGCGTATCTGGTGATTGTGCGGGACATATGCTCCAGGAAAGGAAGGGTTGGCATTGTTTCATATCCTGTGACTGTCTCTGGCGGCGGTATACCTCCGAGAATCTGTCCCTCCTCCTGCTGGCTGAAATAAATTCCGTCTTTGAACGAGATAACCATTGCATCAAAAATGCGGGCTATCCTCTCTGTTACCATGATTTCCTTCTTGTAAGGAACGTTCGGAAGCTTGATGCCCGCCATTTCGGCGATTTTCTTTGACCATGCACCTGCTGCGTTTACTACAACGGGAGTTTTTATCGTGCCTCTGCTTGTTTTCACAGCCTTTATTTCCTCCCCGTCTGTGACAATATCCTGAACTTCCGTGAATTTGTATATCTTTGCCCCTTTTCTCATGGCAGCATCTGCATATGCATGTGTTGTTTTAAACGGGTCAGCATGTCCGTCGGTCGGGCAGAATGTGGCACCTATTGCATTCATTCCCTCAACATCAAGTATGGGCACAACATCATTTATCTCATCTGATTCGAGTATGCTAACATCAAGCCCCAAAGAGCGCTGCATTTCCACGTTTTTCTCTGCCTGCTTCATGTCCTCCTCATCATGAATTGCTATTAGATATCCTCCCTGTCTCAATCCTATGTTGCTCCCCAGTTCTTCCTCGAGGCGCTCAAAAATTTTGACGCTCTCTATTGCAAGTGCCGCATTTTCCTTAGCCGACCACTGCTGTCTTATTCCCGCCCCGCATCTGCCTGTCGCTCCTGCCGCTAAATGCTTTCTTTCTATGACTGCAACCTCAACCCCTCTCGAAGAAAGCTCGTAGGCAAGAGCGCACCCGTTGACCCCGCCGCCAACAATGACAACATCTGCCTTCTCAATCATTTTTATCACTTTCCCCGCTTGCCAGCAATCCGAGCGGAACAGGCACGACAGGCGGCCTGCTTGTCTGCAGCTCTATCTCGCTCACCTTTTTTCCTGTTTCCCTTGCCAGTATGCGCGCAGCAAGAGGTATGCATGTCCTTCCCTGGCACGGGCCCATGCCAAGACGGAGAACATGCTTTAGCTCGTCAAGCGTTGTGTATCCTTCCTTTATCGCCTTCACCACATCTTCCTCCGTCACATCCTCGCATCTGCAGATGATTTTCATTTCACCACCCTTATATTTCTCGCCACCATGGCAAGTTCTCTGTCAACCTCCACAGTGACAAGGCATGTTCTGTCCCTTTTCTTTATCACTCTTTTTACAATTGCCTTCCCCGCTTCTTTTCCTTCCCTGTCAAGCGCTTTTACTTCCTCTCCTTTCTCAGGCAAGGGCAGAAATTCGTATGGAAGCGTTACCAATGCTTTTTCTTCTTCCAGTTTTACTACAAATATTGCCAGCCCGGGGCATACGGCAGCGCATTGAGCGCATCCTGTGCATTTATCGTAGTCCACAAACGGCGGAGAATTTATGTTTTCCATCGAAATTGCATCGACAGGGCAGGCATCAACGCACGGATTGCACGGTATCTCCTGAACGCATTCTGTTATCGCAACTCCCCTTTTGAGCTGTTCTTCAGATGGGATTCTTATTTCATTCAGGGCAATAACGCCTGTTTTCTCATATTCCTTCATTTAATGCCTCCTCCAGAATTTTCCTTTTTGCCTCTCTTGCCTTGCTGCCAAACGGCCCTGCCCTCATTTCTTCAAGAGTGCTTATATAATCTTCAATTTCTTTATGCCCTTCTTTTCTTCCTGCAAGAGAGAGAGCAGCTGAAAGCCCCGCTATTCTGCCTTCGATCATCGCAGTCGATGCCTCCTCTATTCCCGAGGAATCGCCTGCCACATATATGCCTTTCACAGAAGTTTCCATCTCCCTGTTATGGATTGCAACATACCCTCCTGCCTCAGGAATGTAATCTCTCTTCACGCCTGCCTGGAAAAGCAACCTGGCCGAAGGAGTCAGCCCCACGGCAAGGCATACAGTGTCGCATTTGACATCTTCATCGCTTCCCTCCACAAAATTCCAGTTCTCGTCAAGTTTTGCAACTATCGCCCCTTCAACTTTGCCGTTTCCATAAACTTCCTTGATGGAATGCGACGTATATATCGGAACGCCGTTCCTTCTCAGCTTTGCGGCATGCACACTGTACCCGCCTATCCTTGGCATTGCCTCCACAACTCTATCAACCTCCACCCCTGCCTGAAGCAACTGGTATGAAACAATGAGCCCTACATTCCCTGCCCCAACCATCAACACTCTTTTGCCCGGCTTTATGCCGTAAACGTTCATGAGTGTCTGCACGCCGCCTGCCCCGTAAACGCCCGGCAGGTCGTTCCCGGGAAATGAGAGCATGTTCTCCTGCGCGCCGCATGCAAAAATGACTTTCTTCGCCCTTATGCGGTACATCACGTTTTTGATTTTATTCACGGCACCGAGCAGGTGGCTGCCGTCATTTCCATAGTAGCCGAAAACGCTTGTTCCAACCAGGATTTTTACATTCCCTTTTTTTTCAAGCTCTCTGACCTCATTTTCCAGCTCCTCGGCTATTTTTATGCCTCTTGTGCCTGCTCTCTCTCTTCTCGAGCCGAAAAATTTGTGGGTCTGCTTTATGAGCTGCCCTCCGAGCATATAATTTTCATCTATGAGGAGAACAGAGGCGCCTTTCATTCCCGCTTCTATTGCTGCCGAAATGCCTGCAGGGCCTGCTCCCACAACAAGGATATCCGTATCTATATTTTCCTTTTTGCCATCCTCGAAATCAGCAGACGGGGGT
>JAGGSL010000078.1 GCA_021159125.1 Thermoplasmata archaeon | reverse complement strand
TTTTCCAAAACAGAAGAGGGCAGAGAAAAATTTAATAACACCCTCCAAATTATGGTGTGCCGTAAATAGGGGAAAACATGTATATCGTGATAGTAGGGGCAGGTGGTATCGGGCAGAAGCTCACAGACATCGCCCTCAAAAACAAAGATGACGTGGTTGTCATTGAGAAAGACAAGGAAAAATGTGAGGAGTTTTCCAAAAAATATGACGCTGTTGTAATCAACGCAGACGCTACTGTGAAAGAAACTCTTGAAAGTGCAGAGATAGACAAAGCAGATGCCCTTGTCACAACCGCAGATGATGCAACAAATTTGCTTGTTATATCAATTGCAAAAAACATGGGTGTAAAGTCGCTTGTTTCTGTAGTTAATAATGAGGAGAGCAAGCCGATGTTCCTGGAAAAAGGTGCGAATATCGTCGGAAATCCGAATGCATTGATGGCAGAATATATATACAGGGCTGTTAAACGTCCTCTTATCAAAGATTTCATGAGCCTTGGGGGGCATGCTGAAATATTCAAGATAGTTTTGCCTGACGATTCAAAACTTGTGGGAAAGAAACTTAAAGATATAGACCTGCCGAAAAGAGTTTCCATAATTGCAATAGAGAGAAACTCCGACATAATCATACCGATACCTGAAACAACACTTGCCGCAGGTGACACTGTAACCGTGCTGGCAAGAGAAGACAAAATAGACAAAGCTGTGGAATTATTTGCCAAAAAAAAGTAGCTTTTGATTTAAATGAAAGACGGAAAAATCATTTTCAGAGATACGGGGGCGATATTGATAGTTGTTGGAGTGGCAACTTTCTTTGTCAACATAGTTTCTCTCATTTTCGGGGAATATGAGGGCATTAAATGGATAATGGCAACAGTAGCAACCTTCATTCTGGTGGGCGGCTTTTTCCGGCTGGTGGGGAGGGGGGAGAAGGGGGAGCCGAAAATAAAACATGCAATGGTTATCGCCGCTCTCTCATGGTTTTTCATATCTCTCATTTCATCAATACCGTTTTATTTCATAGAGCATATGGATTTTCTCTCGTCTTTCTTTGAATCTGTTGCCGGCTGGACAGGTACGGGGCTTACAATGATAACACATGAGAGCGGCCTTACTTACACCATACAATTCTGGCGCACTTTCACCCAGTGGGTAGGAGGTGTCGGCGTGATTGTATTAACGCTCATCATTCTTGCGCGCCCTGGCACAGGCTCCTTTACTTTATATCGCTCCGAGGCGAGAGAGGATAAAATACGTCCGAGCATAATGTCTACTGTAAAGAGCATATGGTGGATATTTCTTTTATATACCGCGATTGCCATAATTTTGCTTTTTGTGGCAGGGATGCCGCTGTGGGAGGCAATAAACCATGCAATGACGGGTCTTTCCACAGGAGGTTTTTCTGTTAAGGACGACAGCATGGCGTCTTATGGGGCTGTTATACAGATACTTCTGATTCCCGTGATGGTCGCAGGTGCCATATCATTCGCTGCCCATTACGACCTTCTGAACGGCAAGATAAAGAAATTTTTCAAGGATGCCCAGACGCAGGCCCTGCTCTTACTGGTTTTTTCCGGAATGATTATTTTAGCGCTTCTCAACATGGATAGCTATTCCACGTTCATGCAATCATTCAAATATTCCGCATTCCAGTTTGCATCTGCTCTCACTTGCACGGGCTTTCAGACGGCAAACATCGCATCATGGGCTCCTTCCGCCAAAATGATTCTCTCATTTGCAATGGTCGTAGGGGGCGCTGCGGGGTCAACTGCAGGCGGGATAAAACTTTTCAGAATGATTCTCCTTGCAAAGGGCACGGGATGGAGGATAAGGGAATTGTTTCTGCCGCCGAACAGCTCTTTCAGCCACAAGCTCGGGGGGAAAACTCTGTCAGATAAGGAGGCAATGGAAGAAGTTAATGAGGCAGCCATCATGTCTTTCATGTGGATGATTCTTCTTTTTGTCGGGATAATAGTTCTTCTGCTCACAACAAGCGGAACGCTTGACAACGTAATTTTTGAGGTTTGCTCTGCCCAGGGAAACGTGGGGCTCTCGACAGGCATAACATCAGCGGGAATGAGCCCTGCTGCAAAAGTCATGCTAATAATAAACATGTGGGTCGGAAGGCTGGAAATAATACCGATACTTGTATTCCTGCGTTCTATCATCTCGGG
This sequence comes from Thermoplasmata archaeon, assembly GCA_021159125.1. Taxonomy (GTDB): domain Archaea; phylum Thermoplasmatota; class E2; order UBA202; family DSCA01; genus VBQP01. Next base: position 2,223 of record JAGGSL010000078.1, on the reverse strand, counting down.
GCACAGCATATTTTAAATCACAAATAATAAATGCAATGCTTTAATTTCCAAATATGAAAGCTGTCATTCCGGCTGCAGGGCTGGGAACCCGATTCCTGCCTGCGACAAAGAGCACGCCAAAGGAGATGCTTCCAGTTGTGGACAAGCCGGCCATACAGTATGTTGTCGAGGAGGCGGTCAGGGCAGGCATAGACGACATTTTGATCATAACGGGCAGGGGGAAGCAGTCGATAGAGGATTACTTTGACATCTCATATGAGCTGGAGAGCGTTTTGAAAGAAAGAAATGATTTTGAAAAACTGGAGGAAATGCGAGAAATATCGGATATGGCAGACATACATTACATACGGCAGAAGAAGCCGCTCGGGCTGGGGCATGCAATACTCTGTGCAAAAAAGCATGTTGATGGCGACAATTTTGCTGTTCTCCTTGGCGATGATATAATATTTTCGGAAAAGCCGTGCATAGGCCAGCTTATCGAGAAATTCGATGAACTCAATTCCTCTGTGATAGGAGTAGGCGAGGTTCCTGCAGAATGGGTTGAGAAATACGGCATCGTGGATTGCAGGGCTGTTGACACCAGATTATGCGAGATTGAGGGCATAGTGGAGAAGCCGTCGATGGACGAAGCGCCATCAAATCTTGCAGTCATGGGAAGATATGTTTTCACTCCAGACATATTTGAGTGCATAGATGAAACGGGGATTGGAAAGGGAGGGGAGATACAGCTCACAGATGCCATTAAAATTTTGACAGAAAGGCAGAAAGTCTATGCTTACCGATTCGAAGGGAGGCGTTTCGACCTCGGGGATAAAACGGACTGGCTGAAGACAAATGTGGAGGCAGCGCTCAACAGAGAAGAATTCAGGGATGAAATGATAAAGTTCATGAAGGAAAAAATCAGCAGGGAATGAAAAATTTATGTATTCAATTTCCATAGCATACTATGATTCCCACGATGGATGATTTTGATTTTTCGGGCAAGACAGTACTGTTAAGGGCAGACATAAATTCACCGCTTGACCCAGAAACAATGGAAATAATTGACACATCGAGAATAAAGAGGGTTGTGCCAACAATAAAGGAGATATTGGATAAAAACGGGAAGGTTGTTATACTTGCCCATCAGGGAAGGCCGGGAGGATGGGATTTCACAGGGCTTGAAAAGCATGCAGAAGTGCTTTCACATGAAATGGGTGATGAGTTTGGCGGGAAGGTGAAATACGTTGATGACATATATGGCGAGAAAGCCAGAAACGCAATAAAGGAACTTGGAGAGGGAGACGTGCTTGTGCTCGACAATGTGAGAAAGTTCGAGGGGGAAAGAGACAAAAAAACGGCGGAGGAGCATTCTCGCTCCGTTCTCGTCCAATCTCTCGCACCGCTTGCAGACATATTTGTGAATGATGCATTTGCCGCTGCGCACCGCTCTCAGTGTTCCCTTGTCGGCTTCATCCCCGTCATGCCGTCATGCGCCGGCCGCCTCATGGAAAAGGAGGTGAAAACACTTTCAAAAATCATGGAGAAGCCTGAAAGGCCCTGCATTTTCATATTCGGAGGAGCGAAGTATTCAAATGCCATAAAGGTCATAAAGAATTTGCTGGAGAGGGGCGTGGCGGACAAAATCCTGCTTGGCGGTGTCCCTGGAAATGTTTTTGCCGGGCTTGTTGAGGCATCTGAGGAGGAGAAAGCCGAGATAGAGGAAATCATGGAGAGATTTGGGGATAAATTGATTCTGCCAGTGGATGTTGCAATAGATGACGGCGGCAGGAGGGAAGTGGATGTGGATAATGTTGGGAAGGAGAACAACATAAAGGATATAGGCGAAAAAACAATGGAGGTGTTTGGCAGAGAAATAAAAAATGCATCCACAGTGCTTTTATCCGGGCCGATGGGTGTTTTTGAAAATAAGGAGTTTGAAGAGGGAACAAAGCGCATCATCGAGGCGATGGCATATTCAGATGCTTTTTCTGTCATAGGCGGGGGCCATACAGTTGCTGCTGCGGGCAAATTAGGAGTGGCTGACAGCATTTCATACGTCTCGACAGGAGGCGGCTCACTTGAAAGATTTTTGATGGGGAAAAAGCTGCCTGTCATAGAGGCGCTTGAGAAATACGGCGGGCGTTCCGTGCAATAAGTCAATCTGCTGTTTGTTTTTGCCTTATTTATTTAGTTTATATCCAAATAAATTGTACATAACTGCTCGATGATTATATATATAGT
>JAGGSL010000079.1 GCA_021159125.1 Thermoplasmata archaeon | reverse complement strand
CCCGCACCATCATACCCTACTACAGGACGCAGGGCATACCGTCTCTTATTTATATATTTATATTGCCCACCAGCTCAACTTGTCAGATAGCAATGTCCAAACCACAGGATGTTTGCTTGCTTCATGCAGCTCCAGCCACAACATTTTTCAGCCTCTGCCTCTCAGACATCTATGTGTTTAATTTTCTTCTGACTGCTTTTCTTTCTCCTCCGCCTCCTGCTCCTCTGCTTCCTCCTCTTCTCCGCCTGACTCCTCTACCGTACCAACCTCTTCCGAAACTTCTTCCTGTTCTTCTGTTTCGGCATCCGCCTCTTGCTCCTGCTCTTCTACTTGCGGAGCTTCTTCCGTCATTTCCTCTTCGGCCGATTCTTCTTCAGTTTGCTCAGCTTCCTCCTCGACTATGTCTGCAATTGCCTCTACTTTTGGTATATCCCGAATCTCTGATTTGTAAACCTCCACCCTCTTTATGGGGTAGATTTTCTTTGATAAGCGGTATGCCTCCTTTCCAAGGTCTCCGTCGAGCATGAATTTTATGAATTGCTCGAAGGTTCTGCCTTTTGCCTCTTTTTCCATTGTTTCTTTCAGTATTGCTCTTATCGCCCTTTTCTGGGATGTCTGTATCCTTTTTCCAGCAAGAGCAGATGGCTTCAGCCTTACCAAAACTCCATCTTTTGTTTTAACGTCAAACACGCCATCAACCTTGGATCTGTGCTTTCTGCTCATTCTTTTGACGTAATCGGTGGTCAGGGAGTGACCAACAAAGACAGTATTTGCCTCCAGCCCTTTCGTGTTTACTATTTTAAATTTAAGCTTTATATGAGATTTTGCAAAATCGTTTGTGAGTTCTTGAAGTGATACCTCAACATTTCTGCCCATTAATTTTTCGGGATCATCTGCGGGAGTCTCCGCTATCTTCGCCTTGCCGAACATCTGGGGAGCCAGCACGGTGTACCATTCCTTCTCCTTCCTTTTTCTTTTGATTCTCTCCCTTGGCATCTGCCATGTAATAAAACTTTATTATTTAAATGAATTGGTGATTTTACTGAGCTGAAAAGCGCCGAACAAATAGTTTTTAAAGCAATTTCACATTCCCCAGCCATGATAACAGGAAAAGAAGAAAGGCCGAGAGTTTTAACAGATTTGCCAGGCCCTGAAGGGAAAAAGATAGTCGTTGATGATGAAAAATATCTGGCAACAACCACAAAGGCAGCCCCTGCAGTCGTAAAGGATGCAAAGGGAGTTGTATTTGAGGATGTGGACGGAAACGTTTTCTTTGATTTTACCTCCGGCGTTGGTGTGGTGAACACAGGTCATTGCCATCCTTCAGTGGTAAATGCAATAAGGGAGCAGGCAGGGAAGGTAATCCACTTTGCAGGCACAGATTTTTATTACAACGTGCAGGTAAAGCTCGCAAAACGCCTCACGGAAATAACTCCTGGTGCATTCGAGAAAAAAGTTTATTACGGAAACAGCGGGGCGGAGGCGGTGGAGGCGGCAATAAAGCTTGCAAGATGGAGCACGAAGAGGAAGTTCATCCTGGCTTTCATGGGCGCCTTCCACGGGCGAACCATGGGCGCCCTGGGGCTTACAGCAAGCAAAATTATCCACAAACAGAGCTTTTTCCCGTGGATGCCGGGTGTTGTACATGCTCCCTACCCCAATCCCTACAGAAATGTTTTCGGGATAGACGGATATGAGGAGCCTGAAGAACTTGTTAACAGGGTAATAGGTTACATCGAGGAGATGTTCAAAAGATATGTGCCGCCTGATGAGGTGGCAGCAATTTTCGTGGAGTCGCTCCAGGGAGAGGGCGGATACATCGTGCCGCCGTCAACTTTTTTGAAGGAACTCAGAAAGCTTGCAGATGAATACGGCATAATTCTCGTTGATGATGAAATACAGTCCGGCTTTGGAAGAACAGGAAAGATGTTCGCAATAGAGCACTTCGGCACGGAGCCGGATGTCCTGACAATGGCGAAGGCAATGGCATCAGGGATTCCAATAGGAGCTGCTGTTTTCAATGCCAAATATGATTTCGGGGTTAAGGGTGCGCATTCTACAACCTTTGGCGGAAATCTGGTTGCATGCGCAGCTTCACTTGCCACAATAGACGTAATAGAAAAGGAAAATCTTGTAGAGAATGCTGCAAAACAGGGAGAAATAATGCACAAACGCCTCAAGGAGATGCAGGAGAAATATGAGATTGTGGGAGACGCAAGAGGGCTCGGGCTCATGCAGGCGACAGAAATAGTGAAGAGCAAGGATAGCAAGGAGATAGCTCCGAAAATGAGAGATGAGATAGTGGACAGAGCGCTGAGGAAGGGATTGCTCCTTCTCTCATGCGGAGAATCTGCCATACGCTACATACCTCCGCTGTCGATAACGAAAGAGCAGGTAGAGGCAGGCATGGACATCTTAGAGGAAGCAATAAAAGAAGTGAACAGCAACCTATAGGCGTTCAAACGCCCTCTCTATCTCTTTCATATCCGCATCTGTTTTAAATGCATCCTCCGAAAAATGAGTTCTCGATGCAGAAAAACCTTTTTCCGCAAGCTTCTCTATAACTCTGGAAAGTTTTGGCTGAGGAATTTTCAGCCAGCTGCATATTCTGCTGCTTTCATAATACATGGGAATCTGGAGTTCTTGCCCCATAATCTCCAGCAATTTTTTAGCCCTTTCACTCTCAGCTTTTTCATACATGAATTTGATAACGCTGCTGTCGTTCAACTTCCCAATCCACAAAGGCCCGGCCCATTTTTTGCCTCGCTCCTCACCAAATTTCCTGACTTTCCATCCGTTATCCCTGCAAATCCAGCCGATATTTTCAACTGCCTCATTTCCCTTTTTCGCCCCCTTCTCGACTCTCAGATACACCCTGAAATAATGGTCATGGGAATATGAAAAAACAGGATATGCACCGATGTCAAGCGTGGCAGCGGTTCTAACAAGAAAGCCCACCAGTATTCTCAACCCTATTTCCTTCATGCCCTCCCCGCGCATTGGCACTGCCCCATATCTTCTGATGCATGCCCTCTCATAAACTCCGCACAGCGTGGCTTTATCTGTGGCTGTGAATGCAGCAAAACCTTTTCCCCTCACCATCTGAAAGGCAGCGAGAGCGTAAGGGGCGGGAGAGCCATATGGGTCTATATCCACATAGTCATATTTGTTGCGGCACAGGGACCTCAAATCCTCATTTATTGCATTAACACTTACATTGTTAAGGGCTGCGTTCTTTTTTATGACTCCGTAGGAGACAGGGTTTATTTCGTTTATGTGAACCTCAGCTCCCTGCACTTCGTTTGCTATCCTTATGCCCCTCACGCCTGTGGCGCCAAGCCCATCCAGAAATTTTTTGCATCCCTGCTTTACTGCATAGCTGCAGAAAAGAACGCACAAATCCCTGTCAAGCCCCATTGCGGGATTGTAAAATCTGTCTCTTTTGGTGCCTGGCCCCTTATCCCTGGCATCTCCATATAGCAAAATCTTGGTTTTGCCTTCCCTCCCTATCATCTGAGTCCTTCTTTCAAAATTCTATCTATTTTGTAGGGCAATATGTTTCTTGTAACGGGGGTTATCTCAAGTATGCGCACATTGTCCATGTTCCTTATATCCTGCAACAGCGAATCTCTCGATTTTTTGTGAAGGGTAAGAAGCAATGGCTTATCAGAATCAAGAGCTTTCCTCACCACTTCTCTGAATTTTTTGCTTTCCAGTTCCATTTTTCCCACTTCGTCTATGATTATGATGTCAATGCCCTCGTCGTCTATTGCATTCTGGATGGCAGGTATTCCTATTTTTTCAAGAACTTTCAAATCTATTCTGTATTTCCCGACGCGGTAAATTGTATCCAAATCAACGTGAGCGAAAATGCCTTCTTTTTTTGTAATCCAGTCCACAACCTTGAAGCCTACCCTCTCTCCTTTCCTTTCTATGCTCTCTGTTATCATCCCCCCAAAAACAAACTCATTTTCAAGCCTCTTTATGACCCTTATAAGAGCTTCAGTTTTGCCAACCTTTGGCGCGCCAGTTATCCCTATTTTCGGTGTAAGTACCATTCTCATTATGAATGCAATCTTGCTTTAAAAACATTGTTTAAATAGCAGCGATAACCAAGATGCCGTATCAATGAAATCAAATCTTTTTGTTTTCTGCCCTGGTTGAGATTTATGCAGCATCTCTTTTATTGTCCTTTCATTGCGACAAACGGGCAAAACCCAATGGCTATAAATGGTGCCACCACACCTGTAAAACCAATTGTCCATGCATCTATACTGCCCCCTGTTATATTCTTTTTACCGAGCAACCCCAAAGTATATACGCTAACCACTCCCGATGGATAATAATCCTGATCAATGTCCCAGCGACCGATTGTTGTTGTATGGGGAATAGTATCTAAAAAGAACCACCCTGCTACAAAAAAATAAAATGAAACAGTAAGTATAAGA
>JAGGSL010000162.1 GCA_021159125.1 Thermoplasmata archaeon | reverse complement strand
TGGGATGAATCGCCTGAAAAGTCATAAAACGCCGATAGGCGTTTTCTTCCCCTTGAGGGGAAAGCCACGCAATTTATTGCGTGGAAAGGGTGACCCTCTTCACCTTATCTCCTTTCTTTCTCCTGTGACCATGTAATTTATTTTTTCTGCCATTTTGCAGGCATGGTCTGCGCATCTTTCCAGATAGCGGGCAACCATTGCATAATGCATGCATCTTGTAATGTTCTTGGCATCTTCCATCATGTATGTTATGCATTCCCTGAAAATTGAGTAGCGAAGCGCATCTATTTCGCTATCCCTTTCCTCGAAATCTCTTATAAAGGATACATCCTCATTTTCGAATGCTTCGAGCGCATCTTCGATCATGCTGCAAACCATGTCTGCCATGTGGGGTATTTCCACCAGTCTGGCAATGTGTGGCTGGTCAGCAAGCTCTATTGCCACCTTGGCGATATCTTTCCCATACCTTCCAACTCTCGTCAGATATGTAATCATCTTCAGCACGCAGGCAATTTTGCGCATATCCCTTGCCATTGGCTGGTATAGGGCAATCAAACGAAGGGCATCCTGCTCAATTCTCTCATCCATATCCGCAATTTTCTTTTTCTTTTCTATCACCTGTGATGCTACCTCTTTATTCCTATCTTTTAATGCTTCCACTGCATTTGAGAGCATTTCCTTTGCCAGATTGCCCATTTCTACAACCTCTTTTTTGAGCTTTTTCAGCTCTTCATGGAATTTTTCAACCATTTTTCTCACCCTCTCCGGGATTCAATTTCCTCATACCAGTTCCCCCGTTACATACTGTTCAGTTAATTCGTTCTTTGGTTTCTCGAATATATCCTTTGTAGACCCAACTTCAATAAGTTCGCCAAGATATAAAAAGCCCACGCAGTCACTCACCCTCGCCGCCTGGGCAGGTGAGTGGGTAACAAGAATGATTGTATAATCCTCTTTAAGTTCGAATAGCAATTCCTCAATCTTTTTTGTGCCCACCGGGTCTATATTGGCTGTCGGCTCATCCATGAGCAAAACTTTCGGTTTCATGGCTAAAGCCCTTGCCACAACCAGACGTTGTTTCTGTCCCCCGCTCAAATCTGAAGGGTAGTCCCCCATTCTGTCTTTAACTTCATCCCAGAGCGCCGCTTTCTCAAGGGCCCATCTCACCCGCTCATCCAGTTCTCTCTTATTTTTCGCAAGTTTGTTAAGTTTCAATCCTATTGCAACATTGTCATATATGGTGAGGTGAGGAAAAGGGTTGGGGTATTGAAATACCATGCCCACGTCCCTTCTCACTTCAATCGGGTCAATGTCAGGGCTGTAAATATTCTCTCCAAAAAGAAGAACCTCGCCTTCCACTACGGCATCTTTATTCAGCTCAAGCAGGCGGTTGAATGCTCTAAGCATTGTTGATTTTCCGCAACCGCTGGGTCCCATCAGTGCAAACACCACGTTCTTCAGCACTTTAAGGTCAACGCCTTTAATAACCTCGTTATCTCCATAAGATATCTTCAGATTTTTTGTCTCAATTGCATACTCATTCATAACTTCACCTCTTTTAAACTGCGCCTTATTGGTATGAAAACTGCAAGGAATATCAACAGTAAAACAAGCGAGGCGCCCCATGCCATTGCATGGTCGCTTGCGCTCGGGCTCTGTACAAGGGTGTATATCAAAAGCGGGATTGCCCCGACAGGTTGAGAAATGCTGTGGGGATAACTTTGATAAAGACCACCTGTTGTGAAAAGCAATGGTGCGGTTTCTCCGGCAACCTTTGCCATGCCGATTAAAACTCCTGTCATGATTCCTCTCTTTGATACTGGAACCAGGACTCTGAAAACAGCTTTGAATTTCGTCAATCCCAATCCGAAGGAAGCCTCCCGGTAGGTGAACGGTATCTGCCTCATTGCCTCGTGGGTGTAAACAGCAACATAGGGCATCAGAATTATTGCCAGAGCAAAGGCGCCTGCAAAAGCAGAATATGTGCCCATGGGGATTGCGATTATGTCCATGACAAATACCCCGACAAGTATCGTTGGAAACTCGAGCATTATCTGTAAGAGAGCTTTGGTTAATCTGCCTATGGCGCTCTTAGGGTATTCATAGGCATAAACTCCGACGAGGAACGCTATTGGAAGACCTATCAACGATGAAAGAAAAGTCAACATGAAAGTTCCGACTATTGCCGGGCCAATCCCCCCCTCGCTTAGCGTTCCTGTTATAAATACGGGGCCTTTTGCAACAATAGGTGGAAGACCATTCATAAGAACAGTGGCTATTATGTGAAAGAGCGGCAGTATGGCAATTAATGTTGTTATCCCCACAGCTATCAAAAAGGCTTTTTCCTTTGCTTTTCTGAAATTAGATACTGACATTCTTTTCCCACCTCCTCAGTAAATATAGGCCAGCTGAATTCACCAAAAGCCCTATAAAGAACAGAGCCAGACCCGCCGCATACAGAACAGGGAGCATATGGCTGTATATGAATGCATTTCCGAACTGGTTTGCTATTAGTGATGAGATTGTATAACCGGGGGCGAAAAGATTGGCGCTTAGGTTGAAGGTATTCCCGATGACCAGGCTTACTGCAACAGTTTCTCCAATTGCCCTGCCAAAAGCCAGAATAACGCCAGAAAACATTGCTGGTTTTATGTATCCAAGCATAACTTTTGTCGCTTCGTAGCGCGTCATGCCGACAGAGAAAGCTGCTTCACGATATGCGAAAGGAGTCATCTGGTATGCTTCTCTTATTATAGCAGAGGCAAACGGAGTTACCATAATGCCCAGCAAAATTCCCGCTGAAAAGTAGCTGAATCCTGTGATGGGCGGATAACTGAATATGGGTATGAATGACAGATATCTATGAAGCGGAGTCATTACATAGTCTTTGAGAAAAGGAACTAAAACGAAGGCACCCCAGATTCCGTAAATTATGGTCGGCAAACCTGCCATCACATCTGAGGTTATTATCAAAGTATTCTTGATTCTCTTTGGCGCATAATCCACAACGAAAATTGAGTAGGCAATTGATAGGGGAAGGGCAACAAGAATCGCTATCATGGAGGTATATATGCTACCCCAGATTGCTGATGCCAATCCATAATACTCCTCACTCGGATTCTCAACGGCCCTCCAAACATCTTTTAAGTAGACTGAAAGCCCTTCTCTATTAAAGGCCGGCATTGCATTATAGAAGTAAACTATGAGCATCCCTGCAAATAGGGCCAGCACAAATAACACTGCAGGGGAAGTTATAAGTTTAAATGAATCTACTTTATTGCCTTTTTTCTGAAAGCCCATGCATGTCTTTATTTTTCCGAGTATTTCACTAACTTTCTCTGATATTTTTTGGGCCATTTAAATCCTCTGCTCTGAATAAGAGAGGGAAGAGCTCAGCAACCGTCGTTTATTGAGTTGACAGCATTAAGCCCTATCTGGGTTACCTCTGAAGGCAGACCCACATAGCCAGGAGCCATATTCTCTGGTTTTTGCCCCTCTGTTAGGACCCATCCAAGAAAATCTTTTATTGCTGCTGCCTCATCCGAACTGTAGTGCCTGCATCCATTGTTCTGCCATACCAGGAGGTGTGTAAAGGCAACTATTGGGTATGAGTGATTTCCGGGGGCATTCAGCAACTGTTCCAAATTCTCTGTATATCCTTCTGTCGGGGATGGTATATACGATTTGACACCTGCGACTGCGGCTTGGATGGTCTGGTCTGTTGGCTTTATGTATTCCCCATTCTTATTCTCAATAGATGCAGTTGGCAGGTTTTCCTCGATAGCAAATGATAATTCGGTATAACATATGCTGTAATCTGTTTGCTTCAGAGTTGCCACGACGCCAGGATTGCCCTTTCCTGCAAGTCCTCTGCCCATGCTGTCTGCAGGCCATTCGACTGTTTTTCCTGCTCCCACTTTATTTGCCCATTCATCGCTTATCACACTTAAATATGTGGTGAATATTGATGTTGTTCCGCTGGAATCACTTCTGTGAATCACTATTATTTTGTTGTGCGGAAGATTTACACCTGGATTTGATTGTTTAATTATGCTATTATCCCAGTATTCTATATCCCCGATGAATATGCCCACGATAGCATCTTTGCTGAGATTTAAGTTGCTTACACCTGGAACGTTATATGATATGACCACCGCGCCGACAACTTCGGGAAATTGCAGGGGTTGGTCGCCTGTGCCCAGAAATTTATTCCACGTATCCTCTTTGACAGGAGGGTCTGACCTTCCTATCTGGGTAAGTCCGTTCAGAAAAGCATCCTGCCCATGACCTGAGCCGCCACCTTCGTATTCTATTTTCACATCTGGGTGGCTTTCATGGTATACGTCAATCCATTTCTGTATCTGGTATTGCGGGAAGGTTGCACCTGTCGTGCGGAGTATTGTTCCTTCTTCCCCCAGGCAGCCAGAGAGTGTTATGCCTATAATCAGTATGGCTGCTGCCATTGTCATTCCGGCTAATTTTTTATTTTTGATATTCTTCATTTCGTCTTTCATCATGCCTGTAAAAAGAGGTTAAATATATATGTTTTCGAAATA
>JAGGSL010000010.1 GCA_021159125.1 Thermoplasmata archaeon | reverse complement strand
AGCCCGGAGATGGACTCTGAGACACGAGTCCAGGCCCTACGGGGCGCAGCAGGCGCGAAAACTCCGCAATGCTCGAAAGAGTGACGGGGGGATTCCAAGTGCCTACGCTCAGCGTAGGCTGTTCAGATGCCTAAAAAGCATCTGGAGTAAGGGCTGGGTAAGACGGGTGCCAGCCGCCGCGGTAATACCCGCAGCTCGAGTGGTAGTCGATTTTATTGGGCCTAAAGCGTCCGTATCCGGTCTGGTAAATGCCTGGGTAAATCGTCTGGCTTAACCAGACGAATTCCGGGTAGACTGCCAGACTTGGGACCGGTTGAGGAAGAGGGTACTTCAGGGGTAGGAGTGAAATCCTGTAATCCTTGAAGGACCACCAGTGGCGAAGGCGCTCTTCTAGGACGGGTCCGACGGTGAGGGACGAAAGCCAGGGGAGCAAACCGGATTAGATACCCGGGTAGTCCTGGCCGTAAACGATGTGGGCTTGGCATTGGGGGTTCTACGTGAGCGCCCAGTGTCGTAGCGAAGGCGTTAAGCCCACCGCCTGGGAAGTATGGTCGCAAGGCTGAAACTTAAAGGAATTGGCGGGGGAGCACAGCAACGGGAGGAGCGTGCGGTTTAATTGGATTCAACGCCGGAAAACTCACCGGAGGAGACTGTCGCATGTGGGTCAGGCTGAAGACCTTACCCGAACAAAAGACAGAGAGGTGGTGCATGGCCGCCGTCAGCTCGTACCGTAGGGCGTTCTGTTAAGTCAGATAACGAGCGAGACCCCTGCCCTTAGTTGCCACTCTGGAGTCCGCTTCAGAAGCACACTAAGGGGACCGCTGGTGATAAACCAGAGGAAGGAGGGGGCAACGGTAGGTCAGTATGCCCTGAATCCTCCGGGCAACACGCGCGCTACAAAGGCTGGGACAATGGGTCGCAACCCCGAAAGGGGAAGCTAATCCCGAAACCCAGTCGTAGTTCGGATTGAGGACTGCAACCCGTCCTCATGAAGCTGGATTCCGTAGTAATCGCAGATCAACATCCTGCGGTGAATATGCCCCTGCTCCTTGCACACACCGCCCGTCAAGCCAGGCGAGTTGGGTCTGGGTGAGGGTCTGCTTTATGGCAAATTCGAACCCAGGCTCAGCGAGCGGGGCTAAGTCGTAACAAGGTATCCGTAGGGGAACCTGCGGATGGATCACCTCCTACGTTTTATTTTCCGACCAAACGCCATATTTGTGTCAGTGCGGGAATGGGCCGGTAGATCAGTGGAAGATCGCCTGCTTTGCAAGCAGGAGGCCATGGGTTCAAATGCTGGATTTCCAGCAGGATATCCCATCCGGTCCATCGGATTCGCCAATTGGTTCCGATGAATCAGTTGGTATGGACTGAGGAACAGCAAGAGCTGCTGTTTCCGTGAAGTCAAGCATACGCAACCTGGACGGAAAAGAGCTGCAAAATCATCTGGGGGATGGCTTGGCTCAGGCACCGAGGAAGGTCGTGCCAAGCTGCGATATGCTCCGGGTAGGCGCAAGGAGCCTTTGATCCGGAGATCACCTAATGGGACTTCCTATCACGGTAAACCCGTGATGATCCCGCATGGGATCGGGAACGCGGGGAACTGAAGCATCTTAGTACCCGCAGGAAAAGAAAGCAATAGCGATGCCGTTAGTAAAGGCGATCGAAAGCGGCACAGGGCAAACCGAATCTTTTTGCGAGAGCAAGAAGAGATGTGGTGTTCGGACCCTGTTACTTCCTAACCGGCGAACTCGAAGTCGCCTGGAATGGCGCACCGTAGAGGGTGATAGTCCTGTAGAGGTAAGCTGGAAGGAAGAGTGCAGGTGTTCCAGAGTAGCGCGCGTTGGATATCGCACGTGAATGCGGGAGGCATAAACTCCCAACCCTAAATATGTCCTGAGACCGATAGCGCACTAGTAGCGTGAGCAAAAGCTGAAAAGTACCTCAAAGAGAGAGGTGAAAAGAGCCTGAAACCAGATGATTACAGACGTACAGGGCGTGGAAGCATTGCACCTCTGCTTGCAGAGGGAAGGCAGCGTCCTGTTATACGTTTCGAAAAATGGGCCAGGGAGTTTCTGTCAATGGCGAGGTTAATCCCGTAGGGGAGAAGCCGAAGCGAAAGCGAGTGCCCGCAGGCAACGAGGGGCGAGGTGCGTTCGCCTTTAGTCATTGGCGGAAGACCCGAAGCCGGTCGATCTATGCGTGGCTAGGTTGAAGCCCAGCGAAAGCTGGGTGGAGGACCGAACCGATACTGACGTGCAAATCGTTCGGATGAGCTGCGTATAGGGGTGAAAGGCCAATCTAGACCGGTGATAGCTGGTTCCCCTCGAAACTACTCGCAGGTAGACCTCTGGCGAGGTAGGTGGTGCGGTAGAGCACTGATTGGATGGTTAGGGGGCGAAAGCCCTCGCCACCCTGTCAAACTCCGAATGTGCCACCGCTGTAGACCCAGGGAGTAAGGGCATCCGGGGTAAGCTTGGTGTCCGAAAGGGAATCAACCCAGCTCTACGTTAAGGTCCCCAAGTGCCGGCTAAGTGTTATTCAAAGGGGGTCCATGTCCTAAAACAGCCAGGAGGTTGGCTTAGAAGCAGCCATCCTTTAAAGAGTGCGTAACAGCTCACTGGTCGAGGATGTGGGCACCGAAAATGGACGGGGCTCAAGCCGGCCACCGATACGTAGACATGAAAATGAGTAGAGGGGCGCCGTGCGTGGGTAGAAGTTGGGGCGTGAGCTCCAGTGGACCGCGTACGGTCGAGAATCCTGGTGAGAGTAGCAGCAAAGTCGGGTGAGAATCCCGACCGCCGAAGGGGCTAGGGTTCCTTGGCAATGTTCGTCAGCCAAGGGTTAGTCGATCCTAAGGCCTGCCCTAAATGGAGCAGGTCGAAAGGGAAGTAGGTTAATATTCCTACACCACTGCAGCCCCTGCTTTATACATAACGCATCCGGATAGACCGAGTAGTGCCGTCGCACTATTCAAGCGCCGAAACCCGGGGAGTACCGTAATGGTGAGAACCGGGTGAATGCGTGATGAGGTTTCCAATTGAGGAAACTTCGGTTGATTCCAGGTGCCCGTGAAAAGTGTATAAAGGTCAGCTGCAGTGTTCGTACCGAGAACTGACACAGGTGCCCCTGGGTGAGAAGCCCAAGGCGTGTCGGCGTAATCCGCCTGAGGGAATTCGGCAAATTAGCCCTGTAACTTCGGGATAAGGGGTGCCTGCCTTGCAGAAGGCAGGTCGCAGTGACTAGAGGACTCCGACTGTTTAATAAAAACACAGGTGGCAGCTAGCCCGTAAGGGTGTGTATTGCCACTGAAACCTGCCCAGTGCAGGTACCTGAAAGCCGGGTCCAACCGGAAGAAGGGCCTGTAAACGGCGGGGGTAACCATGACCCTCTTAAGGTAGCGTAATACCTTGTCGCTTAATTGGCGACTTGCATGAATGGTCCAACGAGAGTCCTGCTGTCCCCAGGCGGAGCCCGGTGAAATTGACTTACTGGCGCACAGTCCAGTACCGTCCAGCTACAAGAGAAGACCCCGTGGAGCTTTACTACAGCCTGTCGCTGGGATACGGTCTTGTTAGTGCAGTGTAGGTAGGAGCCGTCGAAGCCAGGACGCTAGTCCTGGTGGAGGCGCCAATGAGACACTACCCTTTCAAGGTCGTATTTCTAACCCTTATAGGGGACACCGGCAGGTGGGTAGTTTGGGTGGGGCGCCACACCCCTGAAAAGATATCAGGGGTGCCCAAAGGCCATCTCAGCCCGGTCAGAAATCGGGCGTAGAGTGCAAGGGCAAAAGATGGCTTGACTCGGATTCGCACAGCAAGAATCCGAGATGTGAAAGCAGGGCCTAGCGAACCAATGCTTCTCATTTATGGGGGGCATTGATAACAGAAAAGTTACCCCAGGGATAACTGAGTTGTCTCCAGCAAGAGCCCACATCGACCTGGAGGCTTGCTACTTCGACGTCGTCTCTCCGCATCCTAGCAGTGCAGCAGCTGCTAAGGGTAGGGTTGTTCGCCCGTTAAAGCGGATCGTGAGATGGGTTTAGACCGTCGTGAGACAGGTTGGTTTCTCTGCGCTGGACGTGTTTGATGCCTGAAGGGAAGGACCCCTCGGTACGAGAGGAACGGGGGTCCGTAGCCTCTGGTTTACCAGTTGTCCGACAGGGCACGCTGGGCAGCCACGCTATAAGGGATAACCGCTGAAAGCATCTAAGCGGGAAACCCACCCTAAAACGAGGCATCAATGGAGCTCGGGTAGAAGACCCGTTTGATAGGACTGGGGTGTAAGCAGCGAGCTTCGGCGAGCTGTTCAGCCCGCAGTTACTAATCGCTCCGCAGCTCTCGTTAAACAGGTTGCGTATGCCGTCATAGGGCTTGACGGTCATAGTGGTAGGGAAACACCCGGTCTCATCCCGAACCCGGAAGTTAAGCCTGCCACGTGCTATTG
This sequence comes from Thermoplasmata archaeon, assembly GCA_021159125.1. Classification (GTDB taxonomy): domain Archaea; phylum Thermoplasmatota; class E2; order UBA202; family DSCA01; genus VBQP01. Next base: position 117 of record JAGGSL010000010.1, on the reverse strand, counting down.
AGTACTATGGTGCGCGAGCCCATGGGAAAGGCAGTATGCCTTCAGATCTCCTTTTTTATCCCCCAGGTTGCGTTTTAATATTTGGCACAATGTTTATACATCGCCGGAGATTTTATT
>JAGGSL010000118.1 GCA_021159125.1 Thermoplasmata archaeon | reverse complement strand
CAACAGATGAGAACGGTGCGGAGAGCGAGCCCGCAACGTTGAAGGTCACGATGCCGCTGAGCTATGATAAAAACCCAACAAATGACATATCCGTCAGGATAGTAAAACCGCGCAACGGGATATACTTCCATGGAATAAAGATACTCCCCATTCTGGGACAGATTGTCATAGGAGATATAACTGTAGAAGTCAGAACATCCGGCGATGTGCAGAGAGTGGAATTTCTGCTTCAGATGGCATGCGGATGCGGCAGAGAAATAATTCATGTTGATACATCTGCGCCATTCACATGGGACTGGAACCAGGATTATGATAATAACGAGCTCATAGACGAAGGAAGAGGCGTACCTTTGATGGTAAGAGCGTATGACAGCGAATGGAACGGAGCAAGCGACGATATCAGGATGATAAAACTGTAGGTGAAAAAATGAAAATAATGACGATAATAACGATAATGGCAGTGGCTGTTTTTGCAACGAGCCAGGTTAACGCACTATCTGTTTCTATAAATCCAGAACATCCTGAGCCAGGTGATAAAATAACGGTCAGCCTTCCAGCGGAAAGCAATGTTTCTGGCGTGACAATTCAGGTATGTGTCGGGGACATATGCCGCCTGCCGGAGCCAATGGAAAAAGTCGGGGACGAGTACATTTATTCTTTCTATGTGAACGAGACAGCAGATGTTCATCTCAACTTCACCATAGCATATTCGAACGGCACAAGTATATGGGATGACTCAACACATTTCAGGGTTGAAAAGTCAGGCGGCGGAAGCACTCCGGGATTTGCATCTGTAATTGCAGTATCTGCAACTGCAGGGGCATTTCTGATAATGAAAAGACGGACGAAACTTTGAAATACGACAAAACCCTTGCTTCTGGAATACAATGAAGATGAAGGTTCTCTTTCTTTCCCTGATTATTCTTTTGTCAGTAGGTTCATTGCCATCATTTAATTCTACCTCAAATGCCATGCCTTCCGGCAGCAGGGTTTTTTGCGAGGAAGTGACTGCAACATGGTGCATTGGCTGCCCCAATACTGCGGAGGCATTGCATGAAATATACAAATCCGATGGCTCATTTTATTATGTGGCTATGGTGACGGACAAAAATGAGAAGGCGGCAGATAGGGCCGATGACTATAATCCTGCAGGATACCCCACATCTTTTTTTGACGGCGGCTATTCTGTGGTTTTTGGTGGAAAAAGCGGCACAGAACCATATCAGAATGCCATCAATGAATGCAGGAGCAGGGATTCTCCAGATGTTGACATATCTGTTGAGGTAAACTGGCTCGGAGGGGCGAGTATTAATGTTTCTGTTACAATCGACAGCTATGGAAGCAGCTATCAGGGGCATTTAAGGGCATATGTTGTTGAGCCGACCTCAAGATGGAATGACCGTGACGGCAACCCATACCACTTCGGCTTCCTTGATTATGCATTTGATGAAGATGTGAGCGTTGAAAGCTCGCTGGTTAAGAAAACCGTATGGGATGGAAGTACTGCAGGATATTCGGACATCACAAGAGATAATATAATGGTGATTGCTGTCCTTTTCGATTCAGAAGGGCATACCTCTTATTCAGACCCTCCAGATAATTCCCATCCGTTCACAGCCCATTATGTTGATGGGGTTGCAGCCGCCTCGCCGCCCGAAGACTCGCCGCCGTCCGTAAAGCTTGTGGAAAAGCCGCCTTCGCTTACGGGATATGCAAATGCATCGTTCAAATGGGAAGGAAAGGATGATTTCACTTCTGCGGACAACATTCTCTATTCCTATCTGCTATCTGGATATGGCACCGGCTGGTCACAGTGGGGACATGATACAGAAGCAAGCTACGATATGCTCGCAGATGGAACGTATACTTTCATGGTAAAGGCAAAAGACAGCATGGGGCAGGAAAGCATGACCACCTGGAAGTTTACAGTCGATACATCGCCGCCGTCTGTGGTTTCAACAAATCCTTCGGACAATTCAAAGGGGAAAGACCCTTTCTCTCCGGTAACAATAACTTTTTCTTTCTCTATGAACAGGACATCGGTTTCACATGAAATTTCGATCAACCCGCCCATAGACTATACCCTTGTATGGAATAATGACAGAGTTCTGGCAATATATCCGAAAGACCACTGGAAATATGAAACCACATATACCATCACCATCTCCGGAAATGTGGAAAGAGACAGCGGGCAGGAAATGGGGAGTCCATATACATTCTCATTTGAGGTGGCATCTGCCGATACGACGCCACCGGATGTGCTGTCCACTTATCCCGAAGACTGGGGTACCCTTCGCAACAAAGATAACATCACAATCCGATTTTCCGAGCCGATGGAAACCAGATTTTTCAGAAAAGCCATAGTCGTTGAGCCATGGTTTTCGTATAATCTGAAATGGATGGAAAATAATACGCTGCTTGTCATAGTGCCCAAATTTTTGCCACCTGGAGACTACACGGTGGAAATAACAACATATGCCGCGGATAGGGCAGGCAATCATCTGAAAAATAATCTCACGATACATTTTGAAGTAATGACACCAAAAGTCGTTTCGACATCGCCTCGCAATGGCGAACAGGAAGTGCCTGTCTCGACAAACGTTTCGATATCATTTTCAGAAGATATGGACAAAGAAAGCGTTGAAAACAACATATATGCAGATTTTCATTTCACATATCACTGGGACGGAAACACAATAATACTGAAACCATCCGATAATTTAGAATATGGAAAGGAGTACATGGTAAAAATAGGGAGGAATGCCACAAACGTATACGGCATAAAACTTGATAAGGATTACAGCATATCCTTTTTTACAGAGGAGCCTGTTCCATACAGGGATTTTGGAAAAGAGACTCCTTCTTTCACATTTGTCATTTTCCTGTTCGCCGTAATCATTTCTCTGGCGATGTACAAAAAATCAAAATAGGGATTTTTCCATGAGATATGCATCTGTCCCGTCAGGATAAAAATCAGGAAGTGTCTCTTTTATCACAAAGCCGGATTTTTTATAAAATTTTATTGCCTCCTTATTCGACATCTTCACCTCAAGCCTCACCTTTCTTACATTGCCGGATTTTTTGATTATGTGCTTCAAAAGTTCGGACCCTATTCCCTTATTTCTGTAGCCCTCCCTCACGCATATCATCAAAATTCTGAGTGTTTCCACATCGACCATAACCCCCATCACAAAACCCACTATTTTTTCGCCGTCGTCCGCAACTATGAAGCCGTCCGGCGACGCCTGCCATATGGTGAGAAAAAAGTCAGACGTGTAGTACTCTTCGAAAGAACTGTAAACTATCTCCATGACCTGCTGCAGATCCTCGTATTCAAACTCCCTTATAATCATGTGAAGCCTAACTTTATTGCACTAACAGGGCAAACAGACACACATTTTCCGCATCTGATACATTCAGGGCTTTTATTGTCCTCGGGCATTTTTATGTCCATAGGGCATACCGCCTCACATTTACCGCAATGAATACATTTATCCATATCTACTTTCAGCTGAAGCAGGCTCACTTTGTTGAAGGGCGCCATCATCGCCCCAACAGGACAGAGATGGCGGCACCACCCACGCGAGAGCAACACGGCAAGAACAAGCAGGCCTACAACAAAAGTCATTTTCGGTACAAAATATGTGCCGAAGGTATAACCGTGCGGATGGAGAATGAGGGCAGGAATGGTGGCTGTCAGCCCCCCTACAGGGCATATATTCGTATATGCCATCGTACCAGTGATGTAGGATACAGGAGCTATCAGAATCAATATCACATATTTCAGATAGCGGAATTTTTTATCCCATACCTTTCTCCTCTCATTTTTTGCCTTCTTTCCGCCAAGTATGTCCTGCATGAATCCTATGGGGCATGCCCATCCGCATGCTGCTCTTCCGAATATCATGGATACAAGAATTATAGTTCCGGCAAGATAAATTAACAATGTTAAACTGTGTTCTATGGCTGCATGTTCAAGTATACCTATCGGGCAAGCCATCGCCGCCAGCGGCGCCTCCCAGCAGTAGAAATATGTATAAATAAAACCTGTGCTGCCGACTAAGAATGCGGTATTCGATAAAAATAGGAACGCAAGTTGAGATGCAAACCTTTTCTTCTGCATCGGGGAAGATGAATACCTTTTCCACACCACTGCTGCACCAATGGCCATTGGTACGCACATGTATGCGAGAGGACATGAGGCGCAATTGAAATTACATATCATTTGTCATCCCTCACTTTTATTGCATCATTCAATATTTCCTCAAGCTTTTCTATCGAAGGCCTTCCTCCGGTCCCGTCTGCAGGCCCCTGAAATGCATACCACAATACGCTGCCATTTTTCATGGTGAGAATGACGGTTGTTGGCGTTCCTATATCTCCTTTGGGCGTATAAATTTTAATTGTATCTTTTCTCTCGCTGTTTATTATGTCAATGGTGAAAAGCGTGATGTTGCCTCCGTATTTGGCAGACATTTTTCCGTCGCTCTCGCTCCCCTCAACAATCCCTGCATTTTTCATGTCATTCCATTGCCGGCTGCAGGGCTCGCATCCGTGGTACCAGTAAAAGAGCATAACGACTTTGCCCTTATTTAATTCATCTATGACCCACTGGGGATGCGGCACGTTGCCCTCACGGCTATACCCTTTTGGAT
>JAGGSL010000126.1 GCA_021159125.1 Thermoplasmata archaeon | reverse complement strand
CATCGAGCTACATATTACGCAATAAAGCAGGTCGCACCTGAGGGCACAATATATCCGACAGACATAGGCTGCTATACTCTCGGAAAAGCCCCGCCGCTGGAGATGGCCGACTTCCTGCTATGCATGGGCTCTAATGTTGGCACTGCGTGCGGGTTTTCGTATGCAACGGACCAGAAGGTCATATCTTTCATGGGCGACTCGACATTCTTCCATGCAGGGTTGCCGGGCATAGTGAATGCCGTTCATCACAATCATGACTGCGTGATTGCAGTGCTTGACAACAGAACAACGGCAATGACAGGCCACCAGCCCCATCCAGGAACGGAGTATGATGGTATGGGAAATGAGGCTATAATGCTGAAAGTCGAGGATGTTGTGAAAGGGCTGGGTGTGCAGCACATAGAGGTCGTGAATCCCAACAATCTGAAGAAAACAATGGAGGCATTCAAAAGAGCTCTTAACTACAAAGGCACTTCTGTGGTTGTTTCAAAAGCTCCATGCGCCCTCATTCTCCCAAAAAGCGTGACGGAAGGCTCATTCGAAATCGACCAGGAAAAATGCACGAAATGCAACGTCTGCATAGAGAAATTCGGATGCCCTGCCTTTTACCGCGACGGGGATCAAATCAAAATTGATGAAACGCTATGCAATGGCTGTGGTGTATGCACACAAGTTTGCGAGGCAAATGCAATAAGGAGGCGAAAAAAATGAAGAGAAGGTTGATATTTGCGGGCGTCGGCGGCCAGGGTGTTCTTACAGAAGCGAACATACTTGCAAAGGCATTTCTGGCAGCAGGAGAAAAAGCCCTGACATCGGAAGTTCATGGCATGGCGCAGCGCGGCGGCAGCGTCGTCTGCACCGTTTGCGCCGGAGATGTTCACTCGCCGTTGATTGCTGATGGAAGCGCGGATGCAATAATTTCAATGGAGCCTGTCGAGGCGCTTCGTTATATAAAGAAGCTTAAGGAGGACGGAATAGTAATAACAGATATAAATCCTGTGATTCCTCCAAATGTTTCTTTGGGGGAGAGCACGTATCCCGACCTCGGGGAAGTTTTCAATGAACTTTCATCGAGAAGCAAACTGATAAAAATCGATGCACTTGATATTGCGAAAAGAGCAGGAAATGCAATAACCAAAAATATAGTCATGCTTGGTGCACTTGCCGGGATTAACATACTTGTAATAGATAAAGAAAAAATTCTTCAGGTAGTGAGAGAAAACGTTCCTGACAAATATGTTGAAATGAATGAAAGGGCTTTTGATATGGGATACGAAGCGGTGAAAAAATTCATAGATTGAATATGGTTATGCCAAGGGCGTCTTCTGCTTTGTTGTCCTGGCTGTCATATGCTTTGATTTCTATCTCGTGATTTCCAACAGCATGCTCATCCCACAGCCATTGATATGGCGGCCCGGTGCATTTATATTTCAGGTTGCCATCTATGTAAAAATCTACCTCCTTTACACCCATATCGCTTGCTACGTCAACATCAATCGTTATCTTGCCAAATATGATTGCTCTGTTTAGAGGGATTATTTCTCTGTCATTTATGTAGAGGGCATTAGACGGTCTTGTTACGCTTACCGAAATGTTGCCATTGCTCCTGAGAATCAGCAGAGTGCCTTTAGGAAGGTAATCCATGTAACCATCATTTCCGTCATACGGAGAATTTCCGCTCTGCACATTTCCATTCATATCCCTCTTTGTCCAGTTTAGAGAGGACGCATTATACGGCAATTTTATATGGATAGGAGTATCATCGGTGGCATAGAAGGTGGAAACAAGTCCCGTGGCGGAAATACAGTTTGAAGGGCTCTGAAGCCCGTCGCTCAATATGCTGGAGATGAGGAAGCTTGCATTGAAATCAAGCCCCGCACCATTTATGAATATGCGATTGCCGTCTCTTAGTGCCAGCACATATGTATTGCCCTCATAGCTGCAGGTGGAAAGAATCTCTCCCCATACATCAGAGGTTTTTATATTGTTGAACAGAAACCAGTTATCGCTCAGATGTGTATATGCTATGCCATCATAAACCCCATCTACAGGATGATTTTCATCAAATATCGTATCAAATGTTTTATCGGAAGCTATGCCGATTCTGCTTCTAATACTCTTCCAGTTTGGAGTTGATGCGGGAAGCACGCCGCCAACTTCTAAGAATACCGTCTTATTTCCGTAAAACAAATTTACAATGCTGTCCGGTAAATCAAGAATGTTGGTTTCGTCCCACCAGCCACCCCTGGTATAAACATAATATGCATCTGCATTTTCCATGGGCTCGGATGTTATCTCAATCCTGTATCCGCTTGCCATGATTCCGTTTGCTATTGCCGAAAAGCCCACGTCAAGCAGCTGCCACGGATCGAAATCTTTTGGGCTGTCATCTGTTCCTGCCTCGTTTGTGAGATATACGACAACGTCGCATACGGGTTTGTCCTCATCAACTATGTAATTTTGGATGAGGGACGGCATAAAAGCAGGGTTGAACTCATCGAAATCGCTTCTATTGTAAATCATGGCAAAAATATAGTCAGGATGGTATTGAACCATTCTCATGAGTAACACATTTTCCATGTTCGTTATGCTTCCCAGAGCCCAATCCTCGGGGCAGCTTTTTGCCCAGTACGGCTTGTTTAGCGATGAAGCAAAAGACGGAACGATGCAGTTCCTTGCCAGGTCATCATTCGCGTAATAATCTTCGGTCATGAGAACGCTGCAGTTTGAATATGCCTCAAAGGCTGTTGAGCTTTCATTGCAGAACCATGCCACGTCGTAAGGTATGCCCTTATGGAGATACATCACACCGTTTTCATTGCATATATTATATACTGGAGAAAACCAATCAGCAAGAAACATCTCCTCCGATATGCCGTCCACCCCATGGGATATCAATTCACTTACAATGTTTACCACATCACTCGTTGAAGGAGCATTGCCGGGCCAGTCTTCAAAATCTTCCCTGATTTTCCATGCAAGCGACTGTATATCCACAAAAACTTTTATGCCCTTTTCATGAGCCCTTTCTATCATCGGAGAAAGCAAGTCCTCCCCAAATTCCCAGCCCAGCCTATTCAGTGTTGGAGAAACGAAGTAATATTCCCATGGAAGGGCATTGAAAAGTATGATGGAATATCCTTTTTCATAACACGAATCAACAAATTCATCCATGCTGTCAAAATCTTTTATAAGCTCAACGCCGTCAGAATGGATTCCGAATTGAGGGACATAGGATAGTGCTTCACTCTCCGCAGATTTATGGTTCCCGTTGTTGGCGTTCCCGTAGAGCGGGAATATCATAACAGAAATCAAAAACAATGCGATTAATTTTTTCATACAATATAATGTGAAGGCGATTTTAAAGCTTTGTCGGAATCATATCAGTTCAATCTCTCCGGGCCATTTCTCGGACAGACAGACATCCCATACGCGCCCTATGAAATCGAGAGAGAAAACATTCTGGAGGACATGAACCCAGTAATTCCCTCTGTCTGTCATGATTATTTTATCTCCTTCATCTCTTGCCATTCCCATCACTTCAAACAGAAAAAATATTTTTTTGAACGTTGAGTCAAAATCCCTGCCAAACTGCTCCTCAAAATCCTTTTTTATTATTTTGGTTTCGTATATCCTCCAGTAAAGCCAGTGAAGCATCTCTTCCTCCTCGCTGAATTTTATTGAAAGAGCGACAGGCGGCCTGCTCTTGCTTTCTATGAATTTTATGTACTCTTCAACGCTGAATGTGTTTATGAAGAAAAAGTTAGGGATGAGAGAGCCGGCTCCTGCGCCAAGACCTATATATCTCGGCACCGTGACAGAACTGTATTTTTTTACGCCTTTTTTTGTAAAAGCCCATACAGATGTTCTTTCCATACCCGCATCATAGCACATCTCTTCGATTTTTTTAAGCATCATCCTTCTCTTTATGATGCCCGGAAGAGAATATCCGTTTCTTTTAACGACCTCCTCCAGTTTTGTGTGAGGGAATGTAAAGATAGGATATGCGGATATCTGGTCAACACCGAGCTCTATGGCCGCTTTAATGTCCTCTTCAACGTCCTTTATCTCCTGGTCAGGAAGGCCGAACATGAGGTCAATGTTCACGCATTTGAATTCACTTTCCATTAAGAGTGATACTGCATCCCTTGCCTTCCTGCTCCTGTAAGTCCTTCCTATGATTTCCAGAAATCTGTCATTGAATGACTCGACTCCCATACTCACGCTTTCAACCCCCATGTCCTTTAATTTCCCAATCATGGAGGGGGCAATATCATTAGGATGTGTCTCCATAGAAATGCCGCATTTAAGCGAAAATGATTGCTTTACTGCTTCAACTATCTCCTCAAGCCCGCTCCCAACCATGGTCGTGGGCGTCCCGCCGCCTATGTAAAAAGATGTGATGCTGGCATTCCCCAGAATATCTCCGTAGAACTCCATTTCTTTCAGAACTGCACTGCTGTAATCAATCGCATTCTTTCTGTTGTATTTCTCCTTGAAATACGGGCAGTAGAAGCACGGGCGCATGCAAAAAGGGATGTGCAGATAAAGCCCCAAATCTTTAATGTTCATTTTAGCGATGTCCGGATAATCATTGTGAAGGACGAGTCCTCTTGACCCTGTGAGAGATTTCTTTATTGTCTGCCGAATCAGCTTTTTTATCACTATATCTCCTATGTCTAAAGCTTATAATTAATTTTGCC
>JAGGSL010000109.1 GCA_021159125.1 Thermoplasmata archaeon | reverse complement strand
TGCTAGAGAAGATAGAGGGCATAATAAATTCCCGGCTTATAGGGGAAGATGAACCAGAGGAAGACGAAATAAAGGAAATAAAGAATTACAAAAGGAAGAAAGCGGAAGGAAAAATAGAATTGCATGAAATATAGGGTTTTTATAGAAAAGAAAGCAATAAAACAATTAGAGAATGCTGATGCCCATACAAGAAGGATAATAGAAGAGAAGATCTCTAAATTAAAGAATGGATTTCCTGCTTACCTTGATATTAAAAAGCTGAAAGGTTACCGTAACTATTATAGGTTGAGAGTGGGAGGCTACCGTATTCTTTTCGAACTCCAGCCAAATTATACTATTGTGGTTTATGCAATTTTGCCAAGAAGGAGGGCATATAAATAGGGGCGATAATAGTTATACCAAAAACAAAAATTTCACCCATCATCGAAGGTTATAAATCTTTTATTTCTTTCACAATACATGGAAGAATTTGACATTGAGAATGTGAGGGCAAGGTGGGTTCTGGATTCAAGAGGAAATCCCACAGTGGAGGCAGAAGTTTTTGCTGGTGATATTGTTGGCAAAGCCATTGTTCCTTCAGGCGCTTCTAAGGGGAAGAGAGAAGCCGTTGAGTTGAGAGATGGAGAGAAAGCATTTCATGGTAAGGGTGTGAGTAAAGCTGTGGGCAATATTAACAAAATAATTGCCCCCGCAATAAAAGGAATGGATGTGAGAGAGCAGGCAGCCATTGATAAAAAAATGATTGAAATTGATGGCACGGAAAACAAATCCAATCTGGGGGCAAATGCCATACTTGCCGTTTCGCTGGCATGCGCAAGGGCTGCATCTGCTGCGGCTAACAAGCCGCTTTATGAATACCTTGGAGATGGAAAACTGCTGCCTGTGCCTTTCATGAATGTTATCAATGGGGGAGAGCATGCAGGAAATGAGCTTGCAATACAGGAGCACATGATTGCGCCTGTGGGCGCCGCCACTTTCAGGGAGGCGGTACAGATGTGTTCGGAGGTATATCAAACAATGAAGGAGTTGATAAAAAATCGTTATGGAAAAAATGGGATAAATGTGGGGGACGAGGGCGGATTTGCCCCTCCGCTGAAAAGCTCCGAGGAGGCATTTGAAATTATACTGGATGCGATAGAAGAAAACGGTTACGGGAACAAAATAAAACTTGCGATAGATTCTGCGGCAACAAGTTTCTATGAAAACGGCTTTTATCACATGCAGGGTAAACTTTCAACAGATGACCTGCTGAATTTCTATGAGGATATCGCAGGAAAATACCCCATAATTTTAATGGAAGACCCATTTGCAGAGGATGATTGGGATGGTTTTGTGGCAATAACCGAAAGATTGGGAAATAAAATCCAGATAGTGGGGGATGACATCTTTGTTACAAACAAAAAGCTCCTCGAGAAAGGGATTGAAAGACGTGCAGCCAACGCTTTACTTCTAAAACCAAATCAGATAGGAACGTTGACGGAGAGCATTGAAGTAGCCCATTATTCATTCAAAAATGGCTATGGAGTAATGGTTTCCCATCGTTCGGGAGACACATGCGATTCTTTTATTTCCGATTTGGCAGTTGCACTGGCAACAGGGAAAATAAAATCAGGAGCGCCGTGCAGGGCTGAACGCACGGAGAAATACAATCGGCTTATGCGCATAGAAGAGGAGCTTGGAGAAAAGGCAAGATACGGAATATCGTAAAAAATGGATTATTTTAAATAGGACCGAAGCAATTTTATATATTTGAAATGCACGTGATGCAAAGAGAGGAATGGGAAGATGAGAAAGCTATGGAAAGCAAGATAAAGTTACTTACAATCATCTTTCTGCTGAGCTTTTCCGCATTACTCATCTCAATTTTTCAGACGCAGCTTAAAGAATATGATTTTTATTTGCATTTTCTTTATCTACCTATTGTTCTCTCAACCTTCTGGTGGGGGAAGAAGGGTATTCTGGCATCTCTGATTCTTGGCATGTTTTTGGTGTCTGCAGCTGTTGTGCGCCATGAGCCATCAGGGGAAATTTTTTCTTATAGCATAGAGGCGATACTTTTCTTCATTGTGGCTCTGCTTGTCGGCATTCTGAGCGATGAAAAAAATGATGCGCTGAGAGAGGAAATGCAATTCAAAATGGATACAGCCCACTACTTTTTCAACCCGTTATGCATTGCCGAGGGAAACATTGACCTGGCGTTGAAAGATGCCCCTGAAGAAATAAAGGAAGAGCTTGAAGCCGCACAAAAAGCAGTGCAGCGCATAAAGAAGGTTGTGCGCAATGTTGTGGAAGAAGGAGAAGTGTATGAGTGATTACGCATTGCTGAAAGTACTTCCCTGTTTACTGCGTATTTTTTCCCATGTATCCCTCAGCTTTACGGTTCTGTTGATAACAAGATTGTCAGGGCTGCTGTCAGGGTCTATGCAGAAATAGCCCAATCGTTCAAACTGGAATCTGTCAAACGGTTTGAGATTTTTCACAGACGGCTCCACCTTGCATGAGCTCAGCACTTTCAGTGACTCAGGATTAAGAAAGTTTTTGAAATCCTCTTTTTCTCCTGCAGGGTCTTCCACTGTGAAAAGTTTGTCGTAAAGGCGAACCTCCGCATCAATGGCATGGGCGGCTGAAACCCAGTGAATCGTTGATTTCACCTTTCTCCCGTCAGGAGCATTTCCACCCCTAGTTTCAGGATCGACAGTGCATCGCAGCTCTACCACTTTGCCATTTTCTTTGACAACATCTGTGCATGTTACAAGATATGCATATCTGAACCTGACTTCCCTGCCGGGCGCCAGACGGTAAAATTTTTTCGGCGGGTTCTCCATGAAATCGTCGCGTTCGATGTAAAGAATCTTGGAAAACGGCACTTTTCTTGTTCCTGCAGATGGGTCTTCAGGGTTATTTATAGCTTCCATCTCCTCCACTTTATCCTCCGGATAATTTTCAATCACGACCCTGAGAGGATTCAGAACTCCCATGAATCTTGGTGCGGTTTTATTTAACTCCTCCCTCACGCAGTGTTCAAGAAATTCGAACGGGATTGTGCTGTTCACCTTGGATACCCCAATGCGGTTGCAGAAATTTCTGATGGCAGCAGGGGGGTAGCCGCGCCGCCGCATCCCGCTGATTGTCGGCAGGCGGGGGTCATCCCATCCGTTCACATATCCGCCTTCCACAAGCTCCTTCAGCATTCTCTTGCTCATTACAGTGTAGGTCAAGTTCAGGCGGGCAAATTCTATTTGCTGCGGATGGTATATGCCCAATTCATCAAGAAACCAGTCATAGAGGGGGCGGTGGTTTTCAAATTCTAAAGTGCATATGGAATGGGTGATACCCTCAATGGAATCCTCCAGCCCATGCGCCCAGTCGTAAGTGGGATAAATGCACCATTTGTCACCTGTGCGGTAGTGAGATGCGTGTATTATGCGGTACATTACGGGGTCACGCATGTTCATATTAGGATGGGACATGTCTATTTTGGCGCGCAAAACTTTTTCGCCGTCGCCAAATTCTCCTGCCTTCATGCGCTCCAGCAATTCAAGATTTTCTTCAATAGAGCGATTGCGGTAGGGGCTTTCTTTTCCAGGTTTTGTGAGCGTTCCTCTGTATTCTGAAATTTCCTCTGCTGAGAGGTCATCAACATATGCCTTTCCTGCTTTCACGAGTTGCACGGCATATTCATACATCTTGTCGAAGTAATCTGAAGCGAAGAAAAGGCGGTCCTCCCAGTCAAAGCCAAGCCATCTTATGTCTTCCATGATGGAATTGACATATTCCTTTCCCTCGCTGAGGGGATTTGTGTCGTCAAAGCGGAGGTTGCATTTCCCTCCGTATTCCTCAGCAATTCCGAAATTCAGGCATATTGATTTTGCATGCCCTATGTGCAGGTAGCCGTTTGGCTCTGGCGGAAAGCGGGTATGAACCCTGCCCCCATACTTGCCGGTCCTGATATCCTCATCGATTATCTCACGGATAAAATCCTTTGCCCTTTCCTCTGACGCCATACAATGCCACCTGTTGAATGTTTATTCCTCTTCAGATTATAAAAGTTGTGGGAAGGTCTGTCATTTAGCACAAGATGGAAAAATAATTACTTCTGGGCTACCACCACTTTATACTATCAGCATACTCCTCCAAATCTTCTCCTTTATCCGGTTTTCTAAATACGAATAAATGTTCATGCATTAGTAGAAGGAAATTATACTCGATGGATCTCTTCAACCAAAAAGGAGTGGATTTGCATCTCCATTGATGTTTTATTACATCCTCTTTTAAAATGAATCCTGCATCTAAAAATGTTTGCATAACCCTGAATGCAATCGGAACATGATGTTTTTTCCTTCTTGTATCTCCAATTAAAATAGCGCAGTAATGATTCGGTTTCAAAACACGGAATGATTCTTTGGCAACTTTTTCCATATCTGTGACAAACTCATCTATGCTGTACTCATTAGACAAATCACCCTCAATTTTCTCTTTTGAATAAGGTATGATATTGGCATAAGGAGGATGAGTTGCAATTAGATCGATTGAATTATTTTTTATCAAATTCAAATTTCTTGCATCTCCAACATATGTCTTCTGAAAAGTTTCTTCAGAATCATAATCCAATGTGGTATAACGAAAATTCAATCTGTCTCTGGTGAGCATTATGCAATTTTTGTTTATATCAACGCCGATTCCATTTCTCCCAAGCAATTTGCATTCTATAAGTGTTGTTCCAGAGCCCACCATCTGATCAAGTACAACATCCCCTTTTTTCGAATACCTCAACAAGATATTTCTCACCATCTGTGGTGGCCAATTCCCCCTGTAATCTCCCTTATGAGTTGCCCAATCCCCTCTGTGGGGGTATGAC
>JAGGSL010000157.1 GCA_021159125.1 Thermoplasmata archaeon | reverse complement strand
GCGGGATATCTTTGTTGAACAGCATCGATAGCTTGCAGTCATCGCATATGCCGTCAGGATTTGTTGTCTCGTTCACTCCGCAGATTCTGCAGATGACTTTTGGCATGGTATGAGTTTAACTGGAAGGAGGGTAAAAGGTTTGGGGGAATAAAAATTCAGCAAATCATATAAAGGCATTTATCGTTAAAAACAACAAAGAGGGTACAGGATGGATATAAGAGACATTATTTCGGGGCATGAGTCAGACACTGTAGAATTTAAGGAGGGTTTTGATAAGAGAACAATAGAGTCAGTGGTAGCATTTGCCAATACAAAAGGAGGAATAATTGTTATCGGGGTAACAGATGATGGCGAGGTAAAGGGAGTAGAAGTTGGAAAACAAACCTTAAACAAATGGGTAAATCAAATTTCTCAAAGAACTGATCCAAAGTTGAGTCCACATATTCATGTGGAAAATGTAGATGGAAAAGATGTGGTGGTAATAGAGATACTTGAGTTTCCAATAAAGCCTGTTTCCACTGGAGGAAAATGTTTTAAGAGAGTTGGAAGCAGCAATAGACAAATGACTTCCTCAGAAATTACAGAAATGCACCTATCTTCAACAGGAATGAGCTGGGATTCTCTGCCAGCAAGAGGAGCAGAAGAAAGGGATATAAATTTGGAAAAAGTGGAGAAATACATTGAGATTGCAAATAGGATAGGAAGAAAAAACATAAAAGAAGGGGCGTTAAAAGCAATAGAGAAACTTGAACTTGTGAAGGATGGAAAACCTTCATGGGCTTCTATACTCCTTTTTGGAGAAAATCCTCAGAAATTTTTGAGTCAAGCAACTATTCACTGTGGGAGATTTAAGGAAGAAGCAACAATCATTGATGATAGGCTAATAGAAGGAACAATAGTGGAACAGATAGATGAAGCCATGGATTTCATCAAGAAGAATATAAACGTGCGTTTTGAGATAACAGGCAAACCTCAGAGAGAGGAAATATGGGATTATCCCCTCGATGCATTGAGAGAGGCGGTGATAAATGCAGTCTGCCATCGTGATTATGCTGATAATTCAGATATACAGATCAAGATATATGATGACCGATTTTATATCTGGAATCCTGGCGGATTGCCATATGGAATAACCGTCGATGATTTATATAAACCAGGACATCCATCTAAGCCAAGAAATAAACTCATTGCTCAGATATTTTATGACATGGGCATAATAGAGAAATATGGAAGCGGTGCTCAGAGAATGATAACTGCTTGTAAAGAGGCAGGGTTGCCAGAACCAAAATTCGAGGAGTGCTTCGGAGGTTTTTCTGTTACCTTCCAGATTTACACGGAGGAGTACCTTCGTGGAATGGGACTTAATGAAAGACAGATCAAGGCGGTTATGTATGTAAAGGAAACTGGGGAAATAAATTTGTCATCTTTCAAATCCCTAGTGACTGGTGTTTCTGAGAAAACACTCTATCGTGATTTGCAGGACTTAGTAAGCAAAGGTGTTTTGAAGCAAATTGGTGAGAAGAAATGGAGAAAATACAAATTACAATAACAAACTCATTTCAGACGTCTAACGGACATTTTGCTGGCAATTCAAAAATTCGGTGGAATATCTGTTTAACAATCACAACACATTAAAAAAATCATCATCAAATTCAGGGGTCATTGCAAGTGCAAATGCATCCTCGAAGTACTCAGGGCAGTTTATTTCTTCATATGGATCATCAATTTTCTTGCCATGCATTACACCCTTCGGATTCGTGCATTTGGTGCCATTGAAGTTGAGACAGAATGCACACTGGGACATGAGGGATAAATGGAAAGGAGGGTAAAAAGGTTTTGTGGGAAGAAAGGCTGTTTTTCCTCCCCCCTCCTTTCATCCCCTCAATTTTTGAATAACCTTCTTATCCTTTATAACAAAGAAAACCTGCTCTCCTGGTAACTCTTTTCCCATTTCATTTTTCATTTGAGCGAACATGGTGTGAAGTTGAATTAATTCCTCTTCTTGCATGCATCCCCGTCCCTGTAAAATAAACGGGAATATGATATTAAAGATTTCTCTCATTTATTTCCAACTTACAGATGAAATACCATCTTCTCCTTCCAGAATTTTCTTTACAATTTCTCGCAAAGCACCAAATCCAACAATTTTTGGTATCACATCTCTTGTACCAGCCTTCTTCAATTCATCAGCCCACTCAGTATCAAAAGATGCCGTAAATCCGTATATCAGTGCAGATGGGTCCATCTTCATTATTTCCCTTGTTGTTTCAACCCCATCCATGCCGGGGAGTTTGAGATTCATTATAACCAGGTCAGGTGCATTTCCTTCATTCATAAGTTCTGCATATTTTTCCAGTCCTTCCTCACCTGTTAAAGCAGGATATATTTTTACATCCATTTCGGAAAGATATATCTGTATTAACTCCTGTATTGCCTCTTCATCATCAACAACGAGCATACTGTTATTCACGAACCTCGCCTTTCATGACCACATTTTTAACAACATTTTCCACCCTTTCAACAGCATTAATAATGGTCTTTAATTTCTCACGCTGCTCAGCATCCCTCTCATCTTTCATTGCCAGCTCAAGATAGCCTTTTGCAATGCACAACGGGTTAAAAAAATAATGGGCAGTATCTGCCTTAAATTTTCTTTCTTCTTCTAACGCTCTTTTCATCTCATTCTCTGCCTTCTTTAAATCTGTTATATCAAGGTTTACACTTATGCTTCCAGCATACTTACCATTTACAATTAAAGGAGTGGCTGAAACCAGAATATCTTTTGGCTTGCCGTCTTTGGCATATACCTTCAATTCATACCTGCCCGACTTATTTTTTCTTCTCGAATTGATTTCCTCATTCAAAATTTTCTTTCCCTTATCATCGACAAAGTCCAGCAGCTTTTTCCCTATCAACTCTTCTTTATTTTCATAGCCCAGTATACGGGCAAATGCGTCATTGACAAATGTCATTTTTTCATTTTCATCGTCTATGCAAATTCCTTCACGGGCAAGTTCAACAATCGTGCTGTATTTTTCAGCCATTTCCCTCAAAGCGTTTTCGGTTTTCTTTAAAGCTGTCACGTCCCTCATTATGGTTATTACTTTCTGGGTTTTTCCATCTTTAATAGGTATTTTGGTGGTAACTGTATATATTTTTTCTCCGTAATAATCTATCTCTTCCTCTGTTCTCAATCGCCTGCCTGTAGAGAAAACTCTTTCATATTGCTTGTCAACTCCTTTTTCTTTCAAAAACGGGAAAACATCATACAGGTTTTTGCCTATGGCATCCTCTGCCTTTATTTTTCCTCTGGATAAGTGCTCAATGGCTCTGTTGATAAACAAAATTCTCATGTTTTTATCTACAACATGGATGACTTCATCCAAGCTGCCAAGCACTACCTCAGGCAGTTTTGCCATTTGTAATTGCAATGAAAGGTGTTATAAAAATCAATCGATTTTTAGAAAGGCAGATATACTGCTTTAACATTATTTGTGATAGAGGAAAATAAAATGGAAGGAATAGTTAAGAGATGGCTAACCTCCTACGGATTTATTGAAGCCAAAGGGATGGATAAAGAGATTTTCGTCCACCAGTCAGAAGTGAAAGGAGATAAGCCATTGAAAGAAGGACAAAAAGTAAAGTTTGATGTGAAGGAAGAATCAAGAGGACCAAAGGCAGTAAACGTTGAAGTGATAGAAGGATAAGGATTATTCTATTGTGCAATTTATGATGCAATCAGATCACTCATAACACCTGCGTTGATGGAGTTATTCTCGATTACATTATTTATAATGATTGAAGTTGTCCTATTCTCAGATATGTAGTCCTGTCAGATTAATACAGAAGGCCTCTTTCCACCATTTCTTTTTTGATACGACTGAATGCATTAAAAGCTTGCTCCGGTCTTTTTGCTCCTGTACATACAATTCTCCCAGAACTGAACAGCAGCAGTACCACCCCAAGATCGGGACGGCGGTACACCATACCTGGAAATATCTCTGGCTCATATTCCACGTTTTCAAGACCCAGATTAACTGCAGTCTCTATGAGATCAAGTTTTCCATGAAAGTCACCGGAAGCAACGATGTTTTGCACATTGATGTCAGGTTTATCTGCAACGTTAAATCCTGCACGGCTGAGCATGTCCATCATTTCCCGCACACTTTTTTCAACGTCCTCAACGGTCTTGGCTCCCGTACATACCACTTTTCCACTCCTAAACAGAAGGAAGGATGCCTTCAATTCCTTTGGTCGCAGTACCAGCCCGGGAAAAATGTTGGGAGTGTATTTGGTGTTAGGCAATACTTTCTCAATTCTTTTCAGGTCAAGCTTGTCAGCAATGGATGCAGATGCCACGATGTTTTGGATATTTATATCGGCCATGACATTTGTTAATATATTGTCCACGATAAACGTTTCTATATGAGAATGGGTTCTGTTGCCTTTTCTGGTGTTGCCATCTAACTGTCATACTTGGATGAAAAGTTTATTAACCAAAAACAGATGATATTTTGGTATCGGCATGGTAACAGGATTTGTCCTTATTTCAGCAATGCCCGGAAAGGAGCAGGAAGTTCATAGTGAATTATCAAAAGTAAAAGAGATAGCAGAATTGCATTCCTTATTCGGCGAATATGACTTAATGGCAAGGATAGAAGCGAAGGATTTTGGAGAACTGGAGAATATAATTTTAAACAAAATAAGAACGGTGGGAGGAGTAGCGGATACAAAAACGCTAGTAGGAACGAAATTCTAACCTGCCATTTGTAGCATTACTGAGATATGCAGTATCCCCAGACCATTTTTACACCTGATTTTTTTGTGTTTCGGCTTACGTTTTTGGCTGTGCATTACATTGATATGAGAACCACCAAAAAGCGTATAACTAAAAATGTATTTAGATAATTATGGTACTGAATATGAATAGCACCATGGGGAGCGACCTCGAAGGTGTATCATTT
>JAGGSL010000090.1 GCA_021159125.1 Thermoplasmata archaeon | reverse complement strand
GAGAGGATGTATATAAATTGCGGATTGGCAATTACAGAGCACTGATAGATGTAGATATTTCACGCAAAATTCTTTTTGTGAGGGTTCTTGATAAAAGAGACAGGATATATAAAAATTAATTTTCACTCTATTCCTTCTCTTGTTTTGACAGCCATTCCGCTCTCAAATGAAAGCATCTCTTCTCTGTTCATTCTGCACTGTCCCACTGCAATGAGTTCATCTTTGCCGTCAACAATCAGCGCTTCGTCATAAGGGCGAAGTTCCTTGTCGCAATCAACAACAAATTTTGCAAACACGTTCTTTCCTTCCCTGATGAACGGGACAGCATCATCCTCCACCACAACGCGGAGTTTTGGTGCCTTGAAAAATTCGTGAAGGATTTCCGCGCCTTTCGCCTTCAAAGTGAATAAACCGTCTGTTGCCCTCATCGACACGACATGCTCCCCGTTGCAGTAAACATTCCTTATCTTTCCTGTCTTCTTTGACTTTACTATCTCTATATCTCCATTAAACAACGCCTTTCCCGCGCCCTTTCCGAACTGCATGTCTGCAACAGCCATGACTTTCTGCAAATCAAAATTTGCCTTCTCGTTTTTTACACTGCCGGCATCAACAACGCCGGGAATTTTCTCCTTAAACTTTCTGTTGAACGCTCTGACAAGCCTCTTACCTTCTTCATCAATTTTCAGCGGAAAAACCGACTGGGCAACAGGATACATCTCCTCCAGTTCCATGGGAATGAGACCAAGAGAGGAATTCACAACAAAATTTGCCTTCCTGCCCTTCAGATTTCTGTAGTATCGGGAGTAAGGCTTTCCCTTTTCTTCAATTATAACCGAACGGGGGTAAGAAAATGAGAAACGCTCCAGCAGGCGATTATGAAGGCGGTAAATTGCAGGGCGGTGCATGGAATATCTGCCTGCATACATGAAAGCCCTTTTTTTCGATACGGGCTCCCACCTCTCGAGCCATTTTTTCTCCCTCTTCAAAACTTCCATGGCGTCAATGAGTGCGGGATGGGATGCAGCACGCTGCTCCACCAGCTCCCAGAGCCAGCCGCCCCTTATCGCTTCCCTGATGCGCCTCATCTCCGCAAATGTCTGGTAAAGGTTGTGATATGCAAGTTTTTCCACCCTCTCCTTTTCATCCATCTCCTTCAGTTCCTTCACCGTATGACTGCTGCAAACCCTGCAGGAGCACGGCAGCTCCTCCATATCATCCAGTTTCGCTGTGCCGTCCGAAAAAATCATCCTGTTGTCGCTGGCGTATTTTATGTATGCAGCAGAGTCGAACATGTCGCATCCTAACGCAACTGCCATTGGAAAAACCATGGGATGCCCTGCCCCGAACAGATGAACAGGGCGGGAAGGCGGCAGCCCTTTCTTCGATGCAATTATTATTTCGGCAAGCTCTCTGTATCGCTGCTGCTCCATCAACGGGACGACACCGCCTATGGGATGCACATCTGCCTCCAGCTCCCCCATCTCACGGGCACATCTCTCTCTCAAATCAGGATATGTGCCACCCTGAACGGTGCATGCAATCATCATTTCTCCTTTCAGAGGTATGCTCGCCTTTGCCCTTTCGATTGTTTCATTCACCTCATCTATGGCTTTATGTTTCGTGGCGTTGAGGGAGAACAGATCAAGTATGGTGCCAATATCGCTGCCTATTTCTCTCTGAAATTCAACTATTTCGAGCGGGCTTATGTCTGCCCCGTACATGTAAATCTGGAATGAGCCGGAGTCTGTCATTATGGGCCCTGAAAAATTTATTAACTCATGCACACCCTTCTCCAGCGCAGTTTTTCGGAAGTTCTTGTAGATGATATATGAGTTGGTTATCACAGCCTGGGCGCCCATCTTTCTCATTTCATCGGGGCTTATGGGCATCGAGCCTGGATTTATGACAGGTAGCACCGTGGGCGTTGTGATTGTGCCATGGGGCGTTTCGAATCGGCATATCCTGCCTGCGGCATCTCTCTCCTTTATTTCGAACACATGCCATAATTTAAAAGAAGTATTTAATTTGCTTGGCTACAGTTCGACTATCTCCACATCCATGTTTTCGGTATCAAGCAATGCAACCGTTCTCTTTCCGGTGAGATAACCGCAGCACTCCCCGGGATTGATTATCAATGCAGCTCCTCTTCTCACATCCACTTCATGAGTATGCCCGTATATCACGATGTCATATTTTGATGCCAGCGAATCCACAATCTCCGGTTTGTGGGTAACTGCAAAACTTTTTCCGTCTATTTTGCCGAGATAGGGGTCTTCGCGCATCTCGCCTATGTCTGCAAAGAACTGCTTGAGATGCACCTTATCGCCGTCGTTGTTGCCGAATATGGCGACAAAGGAACTTTCAAGCTTGCCGAATGCACGGGCTGTGAACGGCGAAACAATATCGCCTGCATGCAGCACCATGTCCACACCCCTTTCATTAAAAAATTCCACTGCCCTTTCTATGGCAGGCATGTTATCATGGCTGTCGGATATAATGCCTATGAGTTTTTGCATGGAAATGAAATGGAATGGCAAAGATATAATTTATTCCCTACCAGAAACGACGTAGTCACCAAAATCCGATACAAATTTATAAAAATGAAGGGCATACCATATTGTGAAATTGTTCGAATACCAGGGCAAAGAAATCTTCAAACAATACGGCATAGAAGTCCCCAGAGGTTTTCTGGTTGGAGAAAGAAACGATATCAAAAAAATAGATATGCCATTCCCGTGGGTCATGAAGGCGCAGGTTCTGGTCGGCGGGCGGAGGAAGGCGGGCGGAGTAAAATTTGCCCGTGACATTGAAGAGGCAGAGAAAATTTTTGATGAGTTCATGGGAATGGAGATAAGGGGAGAGAAGGTAAAAAAAGTGCTGGTTGAGAAAAAAATGGAAGGCAGGGAAAGTTATCTCAGCATTTTTCTCGACAGAAACAGAAGGAAATATCTGATGATGTTTTCTCTGGAAGGAGGAGTTGACGTAGAATCAATGAAAGGGAAAATAAAAAAGATATACATAGATCCCCTGTCAGGGCTGCAGCAATACCATCTCCGCAGGCTGGACAAGGAAGCGAGAGATGTGGCAAGAAAAATGTATAAAATTTTTACGGAAAAGGACTGCGAGCTTGTCGAAATAAATCCTCTTCTGATGTCAGGAGGAGATGCCATAGCACTTGACTCGAAAATAATAATCGACAGCAATGCCCTCTACCGCCATCCTGAGCTGCCAAAGGAAAATTTTGGGTTGACGCCCCTTGAGAGGGAAGCAAAGGAGAAAGGAATTTCCTTCGTTCAACTTGATGGAAACATTGGCGTGATAGCGAACGGTGCGGGGCTGACGATGGTCACTCTTGACGCGCTTCATGAGTTCGGAGGTCGGGGAGGGGCATTTCTTGATTTGGGCGGTACGGACGACCCTGAAAAAGTGAAGCAGGCGCTGGAAATAATCGTGAAGGCAAAGCCCAGGGTTGTACTCATAAATATGTTCGGAAGCATAACAAAATGCGATACTGTGGCAAAAGGCATAATAAAATTCATGGAGGAAAATGAAACACCGGACATAGTTGCCCGAATAAAAGGAATTAATGAGGACGTGGCAAGGGAGATGCTGGGAAATTATGTTATTGCTGTTGACTCTCTACGGGAAGCTGCAAAAAAGGCATCTGAAGTAGGGGGCAGATAAAATGGCGATATGGGTTGATGAAGATACAAGGCTAATGGTTCAGGGAATTACAGGCCATCAGGGCAAATTTCACACAAAGGCGATGAAGGAATTCGGCACCGAAATTGTTGCAGGAGTAACTCCCGGAAAGGGCGGTGAAGAGGTTCATGGTGTGCCTGTTTACGACAGCGTCGAGGATGCAATGGAAACAGGGGCAAATGCAAGCATAATATTTGTTCCTGCGCCCCATGCCATGGATGCCGTCGTGGAGGCGGTGGATGCAGGCATAGAACTTGTGGTTGTGATAACTGATAACGTTCCGTTCCACGACAGCATGAAATTTGTCCATTATGGCATGTGCAGGGGAGCGAGAATCGTAGGGCCCAACTGCCCCGGCATAGCGTCTCCAGGAAAAGCAAAGGTGGGTATATTCCCAAACCAGATATTTAGCAAGGGAAGCATAGGTGTGGCATCCCGCTCCGGCACGTTGACATATGAGATAGTAGCATCACTCACAGACGCGGGGCTGGGACAGTCCACATGCGTGGGGCTGGGAGGAGACCCTGTCACGGGCTCCACATTCATAGATGCACTCGAGGCGTTCGAAAAAGATGATGAGACAGAGGTGATTGTGCTGATAGGAGAGATAGGCGGCACGGCGGAGGAGGAAGCAGCCGCATATATAGAAAAAAATATTACAAAGAGGGTTTATGCATACATAGCAGGCAGGACAGCGCCCCCTGGAAAGCGCATGGGGCATGCAGGGGCGATAATCTCTGAAGGCATGGGAGACGCAAAATCGAAAATAGATGCACTTGAAAATGCAGGAGTGAAGGTAGCAAAGTTTCCCTCAGATGTTGCAAGGCTGATAAAAAATGATAAGGTCATTCGGTAAATGGAAGCCGAGCATAAGCGAAAAGGCAGTGGTGGATGAGTCAGCGATAGTTATGGGAAATGTTGTGGTGGGAGACTATGCATCAATATGGCCGGGAGCAATCATAAGGGCTGGCGAAAATGAAGTGGTGATAGAAAAAAATGCGGCGGTGATGGATAAAGCATTTGTGGAAGGGCATGGCAAGGTAATTGTTGGAGAGGGCAGCATAATATCTCATTCTGCAGTCCTGCACGGAAGCAAAATAGGGAAAAATGTGCTGGTGGGCATAGGGGCAATTGTTCTGGAGGTGAATGTGGGCGACAACAGCATAGTGGCTGCTGGCTCTGTCGTTACAAAAAATTTTGGGAAAAACTCGTTCATACTGGGCATTCCTGGAAAGAAGGTGAGGGATGTGAGAGATGAAGAAATT
>JAGGSL010000022.1 GCA_021159125.1 Thermoplasmata archaeon | reverse complement strand
GTTGTCGTTGCTGACGAGCAGATGAAGGGCAGGGGGAGGCTTGACAGAGAATGGATTTCTCCTGCTGGCGGGCTTTATTTTTCTGCAGTTTTTAAAAATAGGAATGACATATCGCTGCTTGCAGGAGTGGCGGTTGCAAAATCGCTGCGGGAAATAGGTATAGATGCAAAAATAAAATGGCCTAACGATATCGTTGTTACTGAGAAGAAAATAGCGGGCATTCTCGTGGAAATTTTTGAGGATTATGCAGTCGTTGGAATAGGAGTGAACATGAGTGGGGCGCCGCTTCCCACGGCAACATCGGTGAGGGAGCAGGGAATGAGCATTTCAAAAGATGAACTTCTGGAAAAAATCTTGCAGAATTTTGAAATTGAGGATATCTTTGATGATTACCGCCGCATGTCAGCCACAATTGGAAGGCATGTCAGGGTCGAGATGGTGAACGGCTCGGTAGAGGGGGTTGCAAGGGATATCGACGAGCATGGCCGCCTCATTCTGGAGTGCAGCGGAGAAGTCAAAAAAATAGCAAGCGGCGACTGCATTCATCTGCGCTGACTTTCGGGCATTATGAGGAAAGATGCGGCAGATGCTCCAATTGCTTTGACAAAATCGATTGCTATGAAAGGCAGGATTGCCATCATCAGGGTTTCGTATATGCCTGTTTTCATGATTAGCGAGAACTGAAAAGCCCCGAACGCATATATGATTGCAACTCCGAGCATCATTGAAATGGCAAAGGCAATCTTTGTTTTCGCTCTTTCCCTTGCCAGGCCAACTGCAAAAGATGCAAACACAAAGCCGATGATATATCCTCCCGTTATACCAAAAATTGCTGATGGATGCGTAAACCATGGTATGCCTGCAAAACCGAGGAAGGCATACATTGCCTGGCTGAGCCCGCCGTAGTATTTGCCGAGCAGGGCACCACTGAGCAAAACAAAGAAAACCTGCATTGTTATTGGAACAGGAGTGAAAGGCGTGTATAACCTGAGCATTGCCCCTATGCCTGTCAAGCATGCAAAGAGGAATGACAGCGAGATTTTGTAGGCAAATCCTGCCTCTTCAATTTTTGTGAATATATACTGCCTTTTTGCCCTGTACACATCCATGAAATCCATGCCCTGCTTAAAGAAGAGGAATATATAATGGTTGCTATGTTTTCCTGCTGTGCGCTCTTTACAATTTGTATATAGGTAATTGTCTCACGCTCTGCCGTAGCCTTTGCCACGGTGAAATATCATGGTGATGAAAATATCCTTTGTTTTCTCATCTATTTCGTAAACTATCCTGTAATCCCCGATTCGTACCCTGTAGACTCCCTCCTTCTTGGAGGATATTAATTTTATGTCTGCTTTTGGGCGTTTTTTGTGTGGTTCCTTCTTCAATTCGCGAATCACATCTTCAACTCGATATTTGAGTTCTCTATCTCCTTTCTCTATTATATTTTTGAGTTCTTTCAGAAAATCTTTGCCGTAAATTATGGTGTAATGGTCAGCTTTCTCTTTGGCAGCCAACGTGACCCCTCAGACACTTTTCAATGCGTTATCAAGGTCTTCTGCGGATATAATCTCTCCGCCTCTAATTTTCCTCATCCGCCTGCGGTGTTCTTCCAGGACATACCTATAAAATTCTTCCTCGGGCATGAGATTCATCATTTTGTTTATCACATCATCAAAACTCATGCCTGCATGTTTGTAAAGTAAAAGTTTTTCATATGTCTCAGGAGATACATTTATTGTCTTGTATGCCATGATATCAATAACTATAATAGTTAATATAACTATTTATGTCTTGCTACTTTGATTTGTTGGTAACTCTTATTCCCCACAATGATTTTCAATAAGCGTTTTGAGATATTCCTCAAGTGCCCGGTTGCTGGTATATGCTGTATTATTGAGCATCTCGCTCAGGGTATTGCAGAATATTGTCCTGTTTATGTACTTGAATTCATATTCCCTGTCAGGATTTTTACAGTACTCCAGGAAGGACTCAAGGACCCAGACAGTTTGTCGGTTTTTTTCAATTTCCTCCCGTGAGTGGGCAATGCAATTCTCCCTGATTTTTTGTCTGAATTCTCTCCTTAAGTCATTTATCTGGGTTTGTCGGTTGAATATCTGATTGGCCAATTTCTCCTGTTTGTTTTTGAACTCATCTATTTGTTCGTTGATGTCTTCAAGTTCATCTTTTTGATCTTGTGTCAAAGCTGATAGACCGTTGAACATGACGTTGATCATTTTAGCAATCTGTTCTTCAGATGCTTCTGGAAATTCTTTTTTAAGGTAAATTTCAAGTTGCTTTGTGTGAAGTTCTTTTAGGCACTCTGCATACTTGGCCCATACTTCTTTCCAAACATAATCTCCCCAATTACTGTTTTTTGGGACATAGTATGCCTCCTTGACAGCTTCTTCCCATGTTTTTCCTTGCATCATTGCATACCCAACCTGCTGTTGGAATTTTTCCTGTTGCTCTGGTGTAACATTTATTTTTGCAGGAGATCCAGAACTATGGCCTATCATTAAAACTCCTCCCCCGCAAGGTACACTTACATGTGACCACTCCCCCCCGATATACAGCATGTTTTCCCACAGGGATTCCCTATATATGTATGTCTGAACAATAAGGTTAAATTTGTCTTTTAGAGATTTGATTTCATTGGAATTATTCCTGCTCTCCCTAAGCAGCCCATCAATCTGCCTTTTTAATTCCTGCACTTTTTCATTGTAGCTCTCATATAATTCCTGAATGCACGGATCATTAAAGGTGGCATTGTTCTCCCATTGCCCTGGATAACAGGTAAAGTTATCGTTAAGAGTCTTTATGTCCTCGTTGAATTTTGCTATTGATTCTTCCAGTGTTTTGTTCAACTCTATGAGCATCTGCTGTTTCTGGTAAATGGCTTCCTTATCCTCAGGGCATCCTTCGTTGCTTCTGTCCGTTTCGCCACCACCTGGCGTGAATGGGGGAGACTCATCTTCAGGCTTTTCGGGATATCCAAAGGGCCAGGGCCTGACAGATGGACCGGGTGTGGTTACGCTGCCGCCTGGTCCGGGATGGATGAGCGGCGGCTGCGGGTTGTTTGGATTTTTTGATGGTATCGGGATTTTCTCTTCAGGCTTTGGCTTCGGCGGCGGTTTTTTTAGAGGAACTAAGGGAGGTGCTATTGGTAACTCTTCTTTATTGCAGCAGCTTCCGCAGCTCAGATGAATTCTTTCAATGAAAAACTCGGGATTGGGTGATTCATCCAGTTTGTCAACAATGATTGAGTTGTATTTTGTCCTTTTGAGATTTCCTCTCAGGCATATTTCCCATAGCTGTCCCAAGGGTGTGTCTGATTTGTTGAACAATAAAGTTAATTCGTCAGTATGGGAGTCATGTATCATTAGCTCCTTCTCTCCGAAGTTATGCACTGAAATTTCCTGTATGTATTTTTCATCCAGGTTGATTATAAATGCGTAATGAACTTCGTAGTATGTTCTGCCCTTGCTCTGTACAACAGAAACAAAATCTCTCGCAAGGAAAATACGGTCACCTCTTGAAATTTCGCCGGAAATGTTTATGCTTATGTTATTTCTGTCAGTATTATTTTCCAGAATCTCGTCAACGATTTTATTATATAGCTCGTTATCGTAGTAATAAATCTCGGTCAAATCAAATATATTGGGCCAGAAGTGAAATTTTTCATACCAGTCAATCCATCCGTTATTGGCATCTGCCAGGGATTGGGCATTCTCTATTAAATATCGGGTATAATTCAGTGATAAGCTCTGCGAAGCATCAACATCATAGGCTACGTCTGTCAAAATTTTAGGAAAATTTCCGTGGGCAGGGTGATTAACGTTTGCAATATCGCTGGCATTCTCAGAGGGAGATATAATGCCTGTATAAAACAGTGCAAAGACAGATACAGATACCAGTGTTATGGATAGAAGTAAAAAACCAATTTTCAGGTTTTTAATTTTCATTTTTTTGCCTTCCCTGTAATTAATTCAGTTCATGTTATTTATACCTTCCTGTGAAGGCGTCAGAGCTGTACCAACCAGATTTCTTGCAATGTGTGGTGGATAAAGGAGATTGCTTAGGCAACTCCAAAAACCGATAATGATCAAAACAACTTTGAGAAGTCGTCGTAAACATCTTTTCTGTGCCCTATAAACAGCACTATTACCTGTTTATTGCTGTAATCTATTTCGTAAATGGCACGATAATCACCAATTCTTAATCGCCAGAAATCAGAATATTTCAGTTTCTCTCCTTTTTCCGGGTTAGAATCCAAGATGTGAAGTTTTTCTATTATTCTATTCCTGGTATCTCCTTCAGCACTCTTAAGGAAGGCGTTGGCTTTTGGATGAAGCAATATGCGGTAGCCCATATAATTACTCCAGCGGAATCAGATCTTCAGGATGCTCTTTTGCCTCTCTGCTCCTCTCGGTCAATAGTTTGTAGAATTCCCTGGTTTTCTCTCGCTCTTCATACTGGCTCAAAATCATTCTTATTGCATCGCTTCGGCTTTTAAATTTTCCTTCTTCAATCCATTCATCCATTCTTTCAAGCAAATTCTCCGGAATTCTTACTTGCACCTGAATCATCCTATCACGTAAACATATATGTTTACATATTATTTAATATTTTCCAGTTTTCGGGCTTTACTTCTCAAACATCCTATTTGTTCATTGCTCATCAAATTTTTATTTAAAAAGGAAATCCACAGAATTGCATATGGCGTGTGGCAGATAACGTCAGGCTTATGAGAAGTTCACGAAGCGAATTTGGGTGGAGCGAGGTGCAACCGAGCGTAACCTATTAATTGATGTTATATTCTTCCGAAGAGTTTTATTTTTGCCCCGTTAAGTTTCTACAGATAAAGAAAAAGACAATTATTTTTTGGAATAAATAATATATTCTACAATTAATGTGGATAAAGGAAACAAGACACTCAAAACAAGAGAAGTATCTCTTCCGATATCAGTTATTCCCAACATGAAGAATACAATCAATCCTAAAGTGATTGTTTGTAATATCCCAAAGATGTAAAAAATG
>JAGGSL010000012.1 GCA_021159125.1 Thermoplasmata archaeon | reverse complement strand
CTCCAATTATTGAAAGCTGAAGTGGCATATCGACCTATCATTTTTAAACCGTTCTTCATTACTTATGGCATGAAAATATGCATCATAGGCGCCGGATATGTTGGCATGGTGACAGGTGTTTGTTTTGCAGATAGCGGCAATGAAGTGACTTTTATAGATATAGACAGAAGAAAGGTGGATAAAATAAACAACCTTTCCCCTCCGATATATGAAGAAGGGCTGGAAGAGATGCTCAAAAGAAATGGAGAGAGAATAAAGGCCACAACAGATTATTCCTCCTTATCAGATGCAGATGTTATATTCATCTGCGTGGGCACGCCTTCGAGAAACGACGGGGGCATAAATCTGGAGTATGTCAGAGAAGCAGTGAAAAATATTGGAGAACATGCCGGCGATAAATGGAAGATTGTTGTGGTAAAAAGCACTGTCCTGCCGGGTACAACCGAGAAGATGGTTGTCCCTCTCCTGGAAAAAATAACAGGCATGAAGGCAGGCATTGACTTCGGAATTTCCATGAACCCCGAATTTTTGAGAGAAGGAAAAGCGATACACGATTTCATGCATCCTGACAGGATTGTCATAGGGGCTTATGACAAAAAATCTGAAGAAACGCTCAGAAAGCTTTATGAGCCATTTGATGCCCCTATTTTTGTGACCACCCCCACAACGGCAGAGATGATAAAATATGCAAGCAACGCCTTCCTGGCGACAAAGATATCATTTGCCAATGAGATAGGAAATTTCTGCAAAAAGCTGGGCATTGATACATATGACGTTATGAAAGCTGTCGGGATGGACCACCGCATTTCTCCTTATTTTCTCGACTCGGGTGCCGGATTTGGCGGCTCCTGCTTCCCAAAGGATGTTAAAGCTCTGATTACTGCCGGAAATGAAATGGATTGTGAGATGAGTATTCTAAGTTCCGTGATGGGGGTAAATGACAAACAGCCGCTGAAGATGATCGAGCTACTCGAAAAACATCTGGGCAATCTTGGGGGAAAGAAAATTGCAGTTCTGGGCCTTTCCTTCAAGGCAGAAACAGATGATGTAAGGGAATCTCGCTCGATACCCGTTATAGAAAAATTGATTGAGAAAAATGCCATTGTTTCCGCATATGATCCGCTTGCCATGGAAAACATGAAGAAAATTTTTGATGAAATAGAATACTGCAGCACTTCAGATGATGCACTTAGAAATGCATACGGCTGCCTGGTTATGACCGACTGGAAAGAGTTTGAACATGCAAATTTCAAATTGATGAAAAATCCAATTGTGATTGACGGTAGGAGAATTGTAAAAGAAAAAGAGGGGTTGATATACGAAGGCATATGCTGGTAAAATTTAAGTAAGAAATAAGGCTATCCAATTGGGCTCGTAGCCTAGCTAGGATAGGGCGGCAGCCTTCGGAGTTGCAGATCAGGGGTTCAAATCCCCTCGGGCCCGTTTTTGCATTCAGAAACTCTTAAAACTTCATCTCTTATTATCAGGTGGTGTTTGAATGAAGTTGATTGAATGTGTTCCGAATTTCAGTGAGGGGAGAAGAAAGGAAGTTATAGAGGCAATAATAGATGAAGCCAGAAAGTTCAACGTCAAAATATTGGATTATTCGCCTGATGCTGACCACAACCGCACAGATGTGACGTTCATAGGCGAGCCGGAGGAGGTAAAAAAAGCGGCGCTTGCAATGTCAATGAAAGCAGTCGAGCTCATAGACATGAACAAGCATAAGGGAGAGCATCCAAGAATGGGGGCAATGGACGTCGTGCCCTTCATACCTCTTATGGGAACAACAATGGAGGAATGCATTGAGCTCGCTAAACAATTTGCATCTGAATTTTCGGAAAAGGCAGGTGTGCCATGCTATTTATATGAAGAAGCGGCAACACGCCCTGACAGAAAAAATCTTGCAAATATAAGGAGGGGCGAATTCGAAGGGCTGAAAGAGGAAATAGGAAAAAATGATGACAAAAGGCCGGACTTTGGGCCCAACCACATACATCCCACCGCCGGTGCAACTGCTGTAGGTGCTCGCTTCTTCCTCATAGCGTTCAATGTGAATCTTTCCACTGATGACATATCAATTGCAAAGAGCATAGCAAAGGCTGTGAGGCACAGCAGCGGCGGGTATCGTTACGTCAAAGCAATGGGATTTGAAATAAAGGAGAGAGGCATTGTTCAGGTTTCGATGAACATGGTGAATTATAAAGGAACGCCGCTTTTCAGAGTCTTTGAAACCATAAAAAGGGAAGCAGAGAGATATGGGGTAAGCATAGTAGGAAGCGAGATAGTCGGGCTTATCCCAATGGAAGCGTTGATAGACGTGGCTGATTTTTACCTTAGGCTCGAAAACTTTGATGAAAATCAGGTTCTGGAAAAGCGTTTGCTGGAGCAGATAAAATGATGGTAGAGGAAAGCTTAAATCAATTTATACAGAAGCTTGCGAGCGGGACTCCCACGCCTGGCGGAGGCAGCGCCGCCGCCCTCGGAGGGGCAATGGCTGCCGCGCTGTCAGAAATGGTATGCAATTTGACCATAGGGAAGGAAAAATATGCTTCCGTGCAGGAAGAGGTAAAGGAGGAGAAGGAAAAGCTTGCTTCATGCAGGAAGCGCCTTATGGAGGCGGTTGATGAAGACTCGAAAGCATTTGATGAGGTGATGAAAGCATTTGGAATGCCAAAAGATAGCGAAGAGGAGAAGGAAGCAAGAAGAAAGGCGATTCAGAATGCATACAAACTTGCTGCCTCTGTTCCCATGGAAACTGCCGAGAAGTGCATGGAAGTGCTCGAGCATTCGGCAGTTGTTGCGAAAATAGGGAATAAGAGCTCGATAACTGATGCAGGCTCTTCCGCCCTGCTTGCCCATGCCTCGTTGAATGCCGCATTGCTTAACGTGAGGATAAACCTATCAGGCATAAAAGACAGGGAATTTGCGGAAAAAATGGGAAGGCGGGTGGAGGAGATTCAGAAGCAGGCAGATGAAAGGCTGAATTATGTTAAAAAAATCCTGGACGAGGAAATATGAAAACAGACCTTGAGATAGCGAGAGAGGTGGAGCTCGAGCCAATAGGCGAAATCGCTGCAAAAATAGGGATAAAGGAAGATGAGCTCATACCATGGGGCAGATACAAAGCAAAGATATCTCTTGACATTTTCAAAAGAATAAATGCAAGGAAGGATGGAAAGCTCATACTTGTTACAACAATAAACCCGACATCTGAAGGCGAGGGAAAAACGACCGTGACAGTAGGTCTTGCGCAGGCGCTGGCGAAACTGGGGAAAAAGGTTGCACTTGCAATACGTGAGCCGTCGCTCGGCCCGACAATGGGAATCAAGGGCGGGGGCACAGGCGGCGGCTACTCCCAGGTTCTGCCTATGGAAGACATAAACCTCCATTTCACGGGGGACATGAATGCGGTCACATCTGCCCATAATTTACTTTCCGCACTACTCGACAATCACATCTATCACGGAGATAAATTTCACATTGATCCTCGTTATATCGTATGGCCCAGGGTCATGGACATGAACGACCGAAATCTGCGTAACATTGTTGTGGGACTCGGCGGGCCTGTGAATGGAACGCCCAGGGAAGACAGGTTTTCCATAACTGCCGCATCGGAGGTGATGGCCATACTATGCCTTTCGAATGACTTAAATGAATTGAAAAGCAGGCTGTCAAGAATAATAGCTGCCTATACTTATGAAGAAAAGCCTGTGACAGCCTCTGACTTAAATGCTGTCGGCGCGATGGCACTGCTCCTCAATGATGCAATAAAGCCGAACCTCGTCCAGACGGTTGAGCATGTACCTGCTTTTGTCCATGGAGGGCCGTTCGCAAACATCGCCCATGGGACAAACAGTTTGATTGCGACAAAATTGGGGCTGAAGCTGGCGGATTACTTTGTCACAGAAGCAGGTTTCGGAAGCGATTTAGGGGCAGAGAAGTTTTTTGACATAGTGTGCAGGCAGGGGATAAAGCCAGATGTGACTGTTCTTGTTGTTTCGATAAGGGCCCTGAAAATCCACGGGGGCATGGGCCAGAAGGATGCGAAGGCAGGAAAGAGAGGAGAGGGAGAAATAAAGAAAGGTTTGAAAAACATGGAAAAGCATCTGGAAAACATTGCACTTTTCGGCGTGCCGGTTGTGGTTGCGATAAACAGGTTTCCGAATGATACAGAAGAGGAGATTAAAATCATAGAAAAATTCTGCAATGAGAAGGGCGTCGCCGTGGCTGTCTCCGAAGTGTGGAGCGACGGGGGAGAGGGCGGCATAGAGCTGGCCGGAAAAGTTATTGACACAATTTACAACAAAAAGCCGAGTTTCAAATATTTGTATTCTCCTGAGATGGGCATAAAGGAAAAAATAGAGACCATATCTAAAAAAATTTATGGCGCAGGAAAAATTGTTTACACGGTCGCTGCAGAGGATGATATCCGCATAATAAAGAAATTGGATATGGAAGATTTGCTTGTATGCATGGCAAAAACCCCTTACTCGCTATCAGACGACCCCCAGCTGAAGGGCAGACCCGAAAATTTCAAAATAACAATAAAGCAAATAAGAATTTCAGCAGGCGCCGGATTCATAGTGCCGATAACAGGCAAAATAACAACAATGCCGGGATTGCCAGCCCATCCGGCTGCAGAGAAAATGGACATAATAAACGGAATGGCAGAGGGTTTGTTCTGAAATTGAATATCAACCGCAGGACATGATAATCGCTGTTCCGATGAACAAAGCTCTGGTCCGGAATCGCTGGGTTCGGGAGGATTCCTGTTAATGCTGTAGTGCCCTTAAATTTCTCCTTTTATTATTCTCTCTTTCAGTTCGTTGAACTGCTCTCTGGTAAGCCTGCACATATTTCCTTCTTCCCCTATCAGCACTTCATTCCCGTCTGCTTCCACATAAGGACAACATCCTTTTTCTCCACACAAATATACTTTCATGAATATATAATCCTGCAGAGATATATAAACTTTAACGATTGTTAAAGGTTTAGCTATCTCGTTTCCCTTCATAATTAGCAACTGAATCTTAAGAAGCTGTAATAGATACTTTAAAATCGCTCAGA
>JAGGSL010000121.1 GCA_021159125.1 Thermoplasmata archaeon | reverse complement strand
TAAAGTTTTGCTGGTTGATGATGAGCCCGACATTCATGAAATACTGGATGTGCATCTGAAAAGGAAGGGCATAGATGTAGAGCATGCACTTACAGGTGAGGAAGGAGTGGAGATGTACAAAAAGATGCTGGAGAGCAATGATTTGCCTGACCTTGTAATCATGGATTTGAATTTATCGGGTGAGAAAGGTATGGACGGAATACAACTCCACAAAGAAGGGAAAGGAAAGAGGATTGACGGGGCAAGAGCAGCAGAGCAGATATTGAAAATAAATCCTGATGCGGTGATATGGGGCTATACAGCATGGTCTGATACAGAATGGGCGGAGAAATTGAGAAAAGCAGGGGCAAAAAGGATTGTGAAGCGTCTGGTGCCGTTCAAGGAATTTGCAGAAATGGTTGCAGATTTTTTGCAGTCCGCCAACATTTAATATTTCGTATGTATTCAAGTTCATGATTCTTGCAGTGAGCGGATACAAAGGCGCTGGAAAGACAACTTTTATTGAGGAACTGCTTCCCTTGCTGGAAGGGTATGATGTTATTGTCATAAAAGACACACATGGGGATATAGATGTTAAAGGCAAGGATACATACCGCTATGGAGAAGCAGGGGCTTATGCATGCGCAATAATTAGCGATAATGAGACAGCCATTTTTTTAAAGAAGAGGGCAAGCATTGAAAAAATCTCTGCAATGCTTAATGCAGATATTGTCCTGCTCGAGGGATTTAAAGAGTCAAATTATCCCAAAATATGGCTTGGAGATGGGGAAGGGAAAGACGTGATCATGAAAAATCCGTCTGTGGAGGAAGCATACAACTATATTGTGAAGGAAGTCGAAAAGGAAAAGGTGCTTGAGAAATTGCCCAGAATTGACTGCGGCGAATGCGGGCACGAAACATGCGGTGAAATGGCTGATGCGATAGTGAAGGGGGAAGCAAGCATCGGGGATTGCAAGGTGCTTAAAAGGAAGGGCATATCAATAAAAGTGGACGGAAAAGCGGTTCATGTTAATGAATTTGTAGGCAACATGGTGGAAAGCGTGGTGAGGGGTATGCTCTCTTCTCTCAAGGGCGGGGAGGGCGCGGGGGCAGGAGAAATAGAGATAAAAGTGTCCAGAGGCAATAATTTTTAAATCTGTTGGGCATTAAGTAGCGATGATATTCGGCATGGCACTGATGACGTTCATACTGATAATTTTTGCCGTCCTTGCTGGTCTGTACATGGCTTGGAACATAGGTGCCAACGATGTCGCAAATTCAATGGCTACCGCCGTCGGTGCAAAGGCAATAACACTCCGCCAGGCTGTGCTAATTGCGGCGGTGCTGAATTTTCTGGGAGCGGTTTTTCTGGGGAGTGATGTAAAGCATACGCTGGAAAGGGGGATTGTCAATGTTGACAAAATAGGCGATGCTCATTCAATCATGCTCGGATTTCTTGCTTCCATAATTGCGGCAGCAATTTTTGTAACCCTTTCCACATGGAAGGAGCTGCCTGTCTCCACAACTCATGCAATCATAGGCGGGATAACCGGCTTCGGGCTTGTTGCAGGAGGAGCAGACGTCATTATATGGAAAAAACTCGGAGAGGTTGCAATGTCATGGATAATTTCACCAATCTCAGGTGCAGTAATTGCCTACATAGTGTTTCGCTCCATAGTTCATTTTGTATTTGCTTCAGGAAAGCCAGCAGAGGCTGCAAAAAAGTTCGGGCCGCTCTTCATTGGCCTGACTTTCTTTATCATCTCGTTATCTCTTTTCACAAAGACGCATCTCGGAGATGTGCTTTTCACTGGAATGAATCAAATCATGCTTGTTTCACTTGCAGTTTTTGTTGTCTCCACCATAGCCGGCATTTTCATAGTGGGCGAGATGACAATAGGTAAGGGTTATGAGGCTGTTGAGTATCTATTCAAAAGATTGCAGATAATAACCTCATGCTATGTGGCATTATCCCATGGGGCAAATGACGTTGCAAATGCAATAGCACCCCTTTCGGTTGTTCTTACAACAGCCTTGAAGGACACCTCCATCGTTGACAGCAACTTTTCGTATTACTTGCTTGCTCTCGGCGGGGCTGGCATCGCAGCGGGCATACTCACATGGGGTTACAAGGTTATACGAACGTTGGGCTCGAAAATAACGGCGCTTACAAACACAAGGGGCTTTTCTGTTGATTTTGGGACTGCAACAACGGTGCTTGTGGCTTCCCGTTTGGGTCTTCCGATTTCGACGTCGCATACTGTTGTGGGTGCAGTCATAGGCGTGGGGCTGGCGAGAGGGCTTGAAGCAGTTGATTTGAGCGTTGTGAAAAAAATAATTTATTCCTGGGCATTCACGATTCCCGCATCCATGGCCCTATCGATAATCATTTATAAGGGTTTGATGATTGTGTTTTAATATGTCCGGGAAAGAAGTTCGTTCGAGAGCGCCTATTGCCGATACATACAGAAAAAAATCCCCGTTTGCAGGTCTTCTGGAGCACATGGATAAGGTGAAGGAGTGCGTGACGATACTGGAAGAAGCCTTGGTGAAATATTATAAGGGGGACATAGACAATTTCTCGGAACCGGCAAACAAAATATCCGAGCTTGAGCATGAGGCTGATTTGATAAAAGGGAATATACGTTCCCATCTGCCTAGCTCCATTCTCATGCCTGTTGATAAGAAATATTTCATATGGTTGCTCAGGGAGCAGGATGCCATACTCGACCATGCGGAAAACCTTGCCCAGCTTATGGACATGAGGCGCACAGTGGTGCCCATAAAGCTAAAGGAGTTGTTCATAGAGCATACCCATCTTGTGGCTGAAACGGTAAGTGAGATGGAAAAGGCAGTCAGCAAAGTAAAAGATTTGGTTGAAAGCAGCTTTGTGAGGAAAGACAGGGATGAGGTGAAAAAGTATATCCACAATGTTCACAGAAAGGAGTGGGAAGCTGACCAGAAAAAATACGAGCTTACAAAAGAAATATACAAGATGGAGAAGGAATTGGCCCCTATGGATGTGTACCATCTCCTTAAAATAGCCGACTGGACAGATGACATTGCAGACCATGCGGAAAATGTGGCAGACTGGCTTCGCGCAATGGTAGCAAAATAATTTTTCATGGCCGGGGCTGCCATAAGTTTTATATATCTATATCGCTATATCGGTATCGTAATATGAGAACTCCATTCCTTAAATATTTCATGCTGAAAGTCATTTCCGAGGGAAAAACAACAGGCTACAGAATCATAAAGAGGTGTGAGGAAGTGCTTGGTTACACCCCCAGCACAGGCTCCATTTATCCCCTGCTAAAAGGGATGGAAAAGGAAAAAATCATTAAAGGAAAGAAGGAGGGCAGGAGCACTGTTTACAGCATAACAGAAAAAGGAAAGAGAATGCTCGAGGAAGGAGAAAAGTTAAGAGAGGAAATCCAGAAAAAGTTGAGTCGATACGCATCAAGTATGGCAGAAACTTTTGGCGATAACACGCTTAAAAATATGCTTGAGAGAGGGGGGCAGATTAGCGACCATGGAAAATTCCCGATAATATTCAAGATAAGGGCAACTGCCATTGAACTCGAGAAGAAAGGAGTGGATGGCAAAAAAATAAGGAAAATACTTGACAGAGCATATCGCAATCTTTTGGATTTGAAGAGGGATAAAAATGAAAGGAATAAATGAATGGATTTCGGAACATCCGAAAGCAGGAATAGGAATAGTCATTGCAATAACAGTACTGATGTTATTTTCAATGTATACCAACGGCGTATCCACGCAGATGAATGAGGAATCATTCATGCCGGATATGGAGGTCGTAAATGCATACAGGGATGTGACATCAAATTATACCGAGCATTATACTGTTCAAATTCTCGTCAGGTCAAACAACGGGGATATTCTGAACAGGGAGAGTCTTGCTGAGATATTCGAGGCGGAGGAAGCGCTGCTTTCAAATGAAACGGTACGCTCAAACCTTGAAAATCCGTCGTATCCGGAAGGAAATATAATGAGTTTGCCCACCACACTTGCTGCAACAAGAATAGTTGCGGAAGCATTTATGCAGGGAATGAACACCTCCCTTTTGGAATATTATCCTTACAACATAACCCAGATGCGCAGAGCTTTGCTCGGGGAAAATATTACCATCCCTCTTGGCAATGAAACAATAAACCTGCAATTCATATACACCCCTAACAATGTTAAGGAATCCATACGCCTTCTTTCATTTGACCCGAACGGAAAGGTCGCTCTCGAATATATCTCAAGGACACTGACCAAAGACTTCAACATTTCATCCCAGAACATGACAGCAGACGGGTGCGTTATCCTCATTTCTCTCAACCCTGAAGCAAAAGACCATCTTATGCTGGAAAAAACAATAGACAGCATCGTGAAAGGAATTGATGCACAGCATGTGAAGATGGATACACTGGGAAGCAGGCTGATAATGGATGAGATAGTGAAAGCATCTGACAAATCCATGGAGATGCTCATGCCTGCCGCAGTCATAATGATAATCATAGTGCTGCTTGTGGTTTTCAGAAGTGCAGTTGATGCTCTCATAAGCCTCATTGCCCTGGCATTTTCAATAATATGGATGTATGGTTTTGGTGCTGCATTCCATTTCGAGTTCAATCCCATGACGACGGCCATTCCAATTTTGCTCG
This sequence comes from Thermoplasmata archaeon, assembly GCA_021159125.1. Classification (GTDB taxonomy): domain Archaea; phylum Thermoplasmatota; class E2; order UBA202; family DSCA01; genus VBQP01. The sequence goes on along the minus strand of JAGGSL010000121.1, from coordinate 424 downwards.
TAGGGCTTGGCATAGATTATGGCATACATTTAACGATGCGTTACAGGGAAGAGGAAGGAGAGAGAAAGGAGAGAGTGAAGAAAACGCTCAATACAGTGGGGGCAGCCCTCCTGCTTGCGACCATAACGAGCATGGTGGCATTTCTCTCTAACCTTGTTTCTCCAATAAAGCTTCTGCAGCAATTCGGCATTCTGAGCGCTTTCGGCATATTCTCTGCGTTTATCACAATGCTTCTTTTCGTCCCGTCTGTCCAGCAGCTCCGCAGGAAAAGGAAGGAGAAGAAAGAAGGGAATATAACAAAACACGGGAAGGCGGTGGTCAACAAAATCATAGGGGCAGGCGCAACCGCAGGCAGCCACCACCCTCTGGCGGTAATAATTGTTGTGATAGCAATAACAGCCATGTCGGGCTTTGCCTCGCTCGG
>JAGGSL010000152.1 GCA_021159125.1 Thermoplasmata archaeon | reverse complement strand
AACCCGTGGCCTCCACCATGCCAAGGTGGCGATCTTCCAACTGATCTACCGGCCCTATTTTGGTTTTCTTTGTTTTGAATGCCGTTGCATCATAAATCTTTTTCTAACTGCTTTTTTACTTCCTCGACAGCTTTCTTCTTTGCCTCTCCAAGCTTATCCGTGAGAGGACCGCCTGCCTGCGCCACCTCGCGCCTGCCCCCTCCCCTCCCTCCGAGAATGCGCCCTGCTTCGGAAGCTATTTTTGAGCAGTCAATATTTACATCTGAAGAGGAAGCTATTGTTATCATTGCTGATTTTCCGCTTTCGTTTCCTGATATGACTATCGTCTTACCTTTGCCTGTAATGCTTTTGATTGCTGCCGGCGTGAGCCCGTCCTGCGTGATTATTTTTATACCTTTGAAAGTTTCGACAGCACCGGATGCAGCGCTTTTCTGAAGATTTTCGACCTGCTTACGGAGCTTTTTCCATTCCTCAAAGAATCTCTTTACAGTTTTTGGCAGTACAGATGTGCTGACATTCAGAATTCCTGCTGTTTCCCTGAGCAAATCCTCCTGTCTGTGCACATATTCTAAAGATTTGTAGCCTGCAGAGAACTTTATTCTCTCCACGCCGTCCTGTATTCTTTCAGTTCCGATAATTTTTATGAGTCCTATCTCCGCTGTATTGTTTACATGGGTTCCGCCGCATGCTTCCGTATCCACTTCCGGAATGTTAACTATGCGGAGAATTTTTCCCTTCGGTGCGCCACCTTGATAAAGCCTCATTCCGTATTTCTTTTCAGCTTCATTTCTGGGCAACCATTCTTTTACCACTTCTTTTGCTTCCATGACAACAGTATTCGCCTCTTTCTCTATTTGCTTGATTTCTTCAGGCGTTATTCTTTTAAAATGGGAAACGTCCAGTCTTGCCTCATTTTCGTTGAGCTGGGAGCCCCTCTGCCATATGTGATTCCCGAGCACTTTCCTTGCAGAAGCATTTATGATATGCGTTGCTGTATGATGGCGCATCGATGCATACCTTTTCTGCCAGTCTATTTCTCCCTCAACTTTTCCTTCTGAAATTTCATCTCCTTCCACAATATGGACAACTGCATCGCTACTTTTCTCAGCTTTCAAAACCCTGAATTTTTTTCCGTTCTGGATAAGCATGCCGGTATCAGATTCCTGCCCGCCTCCTTCCGGATAGAAGAGAGTTCTGTCAAGTATTACGCCTTTCCTGCCGTTGAAATCCCCTTTCCATAGAACGCTGGCTTCGAATTTTTTCTCGTACGGCTTATCGTAAAACATCAACTCTGTTTTGTAATCGAATATCTTTTCCTCTTCTTTCTCTTCCTCTGGAGCTCTGTTATGAAGTTCAGCCACCATAGAATAGAAATTTTCGGGAATTTCCATGCCCGCGATTTCCTTCACCAGTTCAGGGGGTATGCCGTAGGTGTCATAAAAATGAACAAGGTCTTCCGGAAGTATGCCCTTTTCTTTTTTAATAAATTGCATGACAAACCTTCTTCCCTTCTCCAGAGTCTTGTAGAACTTCTCTGTCTCGATTCCAAGCATTTCTCTGACAACGTCCTTTGACTCCATCAACTCCGGAAAATCAGAAGAAAGCGATTCCATATGCATTTCAACAATATCTGCAAGCTCTATGTCAGCGCCCATGCGAGACAGCAAACGTAAAGCTCTTCTGATAACAAGCCGTGCAAGATATCCTTCCTCCGCATTGGACGGCACGACTCCGTCGCTCAGCATGAACGCAAGGCACCTTGCATGGTCTGCCACTGCATATATATCATGCATGCTCGCTTTTTCCCTTGCTTTATTCCTAATTTTTTCTATCACGTCAGGAAATATTGCATCGTATACTGTCGGAGAGCCGTTCGTGAGCCACACAAGGCGCTCAAGCCCGTAGCCTGTGTCCACAATTCGCAAAGGCATTTCTGAATAGCGCTCTCCATTAACGACATACTTTCCTTTGCTGTCCTTTTTCAAACTCATGAATACAAGGGTCGCGACCTCCATGCCTGAGACAAGCACTTCAAGGCATACGCCTGCATTGCCCCCGCCATGCCATTCTCCTTCCTTGTACGTGACCTCCTCTTTCTTGATTCCCAGCTCTTCGAGAAAATCGCTGCAGTATTTGATTGTCTCTTCACTCCAGTAAACCTGCTCGTGGTTATTGAAGGCGTGGTGCCCCATCATCTCGAACATTGTGAGGTGCCTGCCGCTTCTGCCCACCTCTTCCAGATCATTCAGGCGTATGCTCGGCTGGGATATGACGAGAGGATTTGCAGGCGGCGGTACCTCGCCAGACGTGACATGGGGCTGGAAGTCGGCTATCGAGGCAATGGTGAGATAAATGTCGGAGCGCCATCTCGCCACCACGGGATAGCGTTTCAGTCTTGTATGGCCATTTCGCTCAAAGAATGAAAGGAAAGATTCCCTCATTGATGAAAGCGTATGCTTTTCATTTCCCGCAGGATTGCCTATGAAGGAATAATTCACGCATGGAGCGTCGCCGCATAACTCCTGCCCTTCGTTTTTAGTCCAGAAATACGAACCGCATTTTTTGCATTTTTTTCTTACAAAACCTTCCTGTTCAAAGAAATTGAGCTGGAGGGATTTCTGTAAATCTGATTGCATTCTGCCTATATATGGGGAGGTTTTATAAAAATTTATAGAATCCGGGCAGAAAGGGAATATTTATTAATATCGGCGCAATTTCCAGTGTGCTGATTTCAGTCGTTGTGGCAGTAAGAAACGAAAAAAACTACATAAAGGAGTGTGTGGAATCGCTTTTCAAACAGGACTATGACAGTTATGAGGTCATTGTCGTCGACGGCATGAGCGATGATGGCACTTATGAAATCCTGCAGGAACTGAAAAAAAAGCATGATTTTAAATTGCTCAGAAACGAGAAAAAAAATGCTGCAGCAGGCAGAAACATGGGCATAGAAATTGCAGGTGGAGAGGCAATAGCATTTATTGACGGCGATGCCGTTGCCGATGAAAACTGGCTCTCGAGCATAAGGGAAGCAATGGAAAGAAGCGGGGCGGCAGGTGTCGGCGGACCCGATTTGCTTCCGGAAGATAGTGAATACAAGGCATGGGCAATAGGCGTTGTGATGACTTCGCCTCTTGCAAGAGGGGGGAAATTTAACCCATCTACACAGCACTCCCTGATGGAGAAAGAGAGATACGTTGACCACATCCCGACATGCAATCTATGCCTGAAAAAAGAAATTTTTGACGAGGTGGGCAAATTTGACGAAAGCTTTGTCAAAGGGCAGGATCTGGAATTGAATTACAGAATAAGGAGAGCTGGCTACCGCCTGTTTTATTCCCCGAAAATAAGAGTTGTCCATTACAGAAAGCAGCACATACGCGAGTTTGCCCGGCAGATATACAAATGGGCGAAAGCAAAGGTTGCAATAATAAAAAAGCACGGGATGCACGGTCTTACAAGCCACATATACATCTGGCCCGCTTATGCGCTGATTGCCCTTCTTGCAGGATTGTCTTTCTGCCTGCTGTTTAATCTTATGGCCCTTTTCATTTTATTTGCCTTTTTGGGCGGTGTCTTTTATTCCTTTGCCGTTCTTTTTGAATCTGCAAGAATTGCGAGGGCGCATCATGACAGAAAATTGTTTTTATATTCCTTGCTTTTATTTCCGAGTGTGCATGTCTCGTATGGATATGGAGTGATGGTTGCATTAATGAGGAGAAAGATATGGTGAGAGAACTAATCAAGGAGCCACTTCCATAACGGCATATATGTGATAGTTTTTTCTCCAAGAATTTCTTCTCCTTCCACATCGCTTGTTAATATTAAACCTTTCTTTAGTTTGAATTCCTCCATGGCTTTTACCAATGCCTTTACCTCTCTCTGCTTTGTTTCCATGGTATCAACATCGCTGCATACCTGTATCAATTGTTTGACCTTTATTCCCTCTTTTATTACGAAATCAACTTCTTCGTTCTGTTTATTTCTCCAGTAATAAAATTTGGCGTTTCTTCTCAGTAATTCGGTTGCAACCGTATTTTCATAAAGTTGTCCGAGATTTTCAGATATTTTGAAACCCACGGTGTTGGCTATCCCATTGTCTATGCAATATATTTTTCTCGGATACTGCATCTGGTCTTTTACTTTGTAGGAAAATATCAAACTATCAAAAAACAGGAATGCATTTTTAAGATGCCAGAAGTAGTTCGCCAGAGTTGGAACAGATATTTTTATTCCCCTGCTGGAAAAATATCTTTTCATCTTGTTGAAACTGAGCAGGTTGGAAACGTTGCTTGCCAGATAATAAGAGAACTCTTCCACCACACTCTCTTTTCTTATCTCCGCTTTCGATAGCACATCCCTTGAGATTATGTCGGTAAAAAGTTGCGACAGTATGGCATCCTTTTCCTTCCCCAGCACCACATCGGGAAACCCCCCGGTTTGTAGATATTCCTTAAGATATTTTTTCAGATGCGCCTCTTCCTTTTCCGTATGCACCTTCGTTTCAATTCCTTTGAAAAGAAGGAATTCCTTGAAGTTCAGGGGCGTTACAAGTGTTGTAAGGTGCCTTCCGGTCAGCAGTTTGGAGTAATCATTGCTCAGGAGGTTGGCTGACGAGCCGCTTACAAATATTCTGATGGAATCTTTAAACTCGTCATATATACTCCTGATATATTTTTCCCATCCGCTTATCCTCTGAACTTCATCAAGAAAAAGGTAGACGGTTTCATGTTTTTCGAAAAGATTTTCCGCGTAGATAAACTCTATTATGTCATTGAAGTAGTTTTCCTCCAATGGAAAAAGCTTTCTGTTCTCAAAGTTTATGTATATTGTTGCTTCTCTATCCATTTTTTCCATTAGATTTTTTATTGTCAGGAACATCAGATAAGTTTTTCCTGCCCTCCTGGGCCCAACTATATCATTGATAAAGTTTTTCTCCATGGGGAGTTTTATTTCCCTCTCCTTCACCTCCGGTAGTTCTCTTTCCCAGTATTCTCTTATCACTCTCTCTATTTTCTCGTTCATCAATAGTATATTGT
>JAGGSL010000102.1 GCA_021159125.1 Thermoplasmata archaeon | reverse complement strand
GAAGAGCCAGAGGGGAAACCAGAGAAAGTAGAAGAAGTTGAGGAAAAGACAGAGGGAACAAAGGACGAACAGGGGGAATTTGAAGTGGCAGAAGAGCCCAAAGAAGAGGAAACAGAGGAACAGGGGGAAGTTGAGGAAAAGACAGAGGAAGAACCTGAAGAGGCGGAGAGCAAGGAGGAACCTGAGCCAGTAGAAGAGCCCAAAAAAGCAGAGGAGGAGCAGGTCGAGGAAGAGGCAGAAGGGAAGAAGAAAGATGGTAGGGCAGCAGAAGATTTAAATAATAAGGATATTGAGGGATGATAATATGGCACATTTGAAAAGAATAACGGTTCCAAGAACATGGCCCGTTGAGAGAAAAACAAAGAAGTGGGCAGTAAGGCCTTCACTCGGTCCCCATTCTATAGAGGAAAGTGTTCCATTGCTAATCGTGATAAGGGATTATCTCGGATATGCAGATACTGCCAGAGGCGCAAAGAACATAATAAGTTCAAGAAAAGTACTGGTGGATGGCGTTGTTAGAACAGATATAAAATTTCCTTGCGGTTTGATGGATGTTATATCCATCCCGTCTGCAGGGGAGCATTTCCGCGTGCTTATTGACGGCAGGGGCATTATACGCCTTGTGCCGATATCCCCTGAAGAGGCAAAGTGGAAGTTATGCAGGATAGAGAATAAGACAACCTTAAAAGGCGGGAAGATTCAATTGAACCTCCATGACGGAAGGAATATAATTGCCGATGGCGATTACAAGACAGGGGATGTGCTGAAAATATCGGTTCCCGAGCAGGAGATTCTTGAGGTATTGCCCTTTGATAATGGAATGAAGGCAATTATAACAGGCGGAAAGCATGTCGGCGAGATTTCGGAGATAGATGGCAAGGAAATCACAAGGAGTTCAAAGCCAAATATTGTCAAATTGAAGGATTTCTCCACAATTGAACCCTATGTCTTCCCTGTTGGGAAAGATGCCCCGTTGATAAAACTCCCGGAGGTGAAGGTTTATGGCTGATATGCGAAAACCCAGAATTGAGAAAGTCACAATAAATATAGGCGTTGGTGAGGGCGGAGAGCGACTCCGCAAGGCGGAACAGGTACTGCAGGAGATAACGCATCAGAAGCCGATTTTGACAATCTCAAGGACAATAAACAAGGACTGGGGAATAAGAAAGGGAATGCCGATAGGCTGCAAGGTGACATTGAGGGGGGAAAAAGCAATAGATTTTCTGAAAAGAGCGCTCTGGACAAGGAATAATAAAATTGCAGATTGGTCATTTGATGAGGAGGGAAACGTTTCGTTCGGCATAGCTGACCATACAGAATTTGAAGGCATGAAATATGACCCGAACATAGGCATATTTGGCATGGATATCTGCATCACGATGGAGAGGCCGGGATACAGAATAAAGAAGAGAAGGATAAACAGGAAAAAGGTGCCTCACAGGCATCGCGTGACCGCAGAGGAGACAATGGAATTTCTCAAAGAAGAGCTGAATGTTGAGGTGGTGTGATGGTAAAAATAAAGGAGAAGAAAAAGGAGTATGGACGGAATAAAGGCTGTGACAGATGCGGGAGGAAAAGAGGGATTATAAGAAGGTATGGCCTGCATCTCTGTCGCCAGTGTTTCCGTGAAACAGCAGAAGAAATAGGATTCAAGAAGTATTCTTGATTTCTTTTCCCATAAAGTTAAAAAATTATTTTCAATACATTCATGCCAGTGATAGAAATGGAAAACGAAAGTTATATCCGCCAGCCGATTGTTTCGGTTCTCGGGCATGTTGACCACGGGAAAACAACGCTTCTTGATTACATAAGGGGCAGCGCAGTTACATCGAGGGAGGCTGGCGCCATAACACAGCATATTGGCGCAACAGAGGTTCCGATAGATGTTATACATGAATTGTGCGGAAAACTGCTGGGGGGAAAAAAATTCCACGTTCCCGGCCTGCTCTTTATTGACACCCCTGGCCATCACGCTTTCACGACCCTTCGTTCCCGTGGGGGCGCCCTTGCCGACCTGGCGGTCCTTGTTGTTGACATAAACGACGGGCTTATGCCCCAGTCAATAGAGGCGATCAATATATTGAAAAATTACAAGACGCCTTTCGTCGTTGCAGTGAATAAAATTGATACGATACAGGGATGGAAGAGAGTGGAGGGCGGTATCGGCAGGCGCCTGGAACAGCAGAGCAGCAGAACCGCCCAGATATTTGACGAGAAGTTTTATGAAATGGTGGAGAAGCTTTTCGAGCAGGGCTTTTCTTCCGACAGATATGACCGGATAAGAAATTTCAAGAAAAATATTGCCCTTGTTCCGATATCTGCAAAAACAGGCGAAGGCATACCTGAACTTCTCATGGTTCTTGTAGGGCTCGCACAGCGTTTTTTGGAAGATAACCTTGTAACAGAGAGAGGGCCTGCTGAAGGCACGGTTCTTGAGGTAAAGGAGGAGAAAGGACTGGGAACCACAATAGACGTCATAATATACAGCGGGAGGATAAAAAGCGGAGATACCATAGTTGTGGGTGGAAAAAACAAGCCCTGCGTTACGAACGTGAGGGCTCTGCTGAAACCAAAGCCCCTGGACGAGATAAGGGACCCCTCCGAAAGATTCAGCAATGTGAAAGAAGTGAGCGCAGCAACAGGGATAAAAATAGCGGCTGCAGGCCTTGAAGACGTTTTTGCCGGTGCCCCCCTCCGGGTTGCGGGAGAAAACATACAGGAGGACATTGACAAAATAAAAAATGAAATGAAAATAGACATAAAAACCACAGATGAGGGAATAATAATAAAGGCTGATGCTGTGGGTTCGATTGAGGCGCTTGCAAATATATTCAGAGATGTGCCCATAAGGAAGGCGGATGTCGGCCCTATCTCTAAGAAAGATGTTGTGGAGGCGGGGACAAATCAAAATCCGATTAACAGGGTGGTGCTCGGTTTTAACGTGAAAACTCTGCCGGAAGCAGAGAAGGAAATGGTTTCATCAGGTGTAAACATAATCAGCAGCAAAGTCATCTATCACCTTCTCGAAGAATTTGAACAGTGGAAAGAGCAGAAAATGAAGGAAATCGAGGAGGAAAGGCGAAGGGAGCTGGTTCATCCGGGGATGATACTTTTCCTTCCAGACTGCACCTTCAGGGTGAGTAAGCCGGCTGTCATAGGTGTGAGGGTTCTTGCAGGAGAAATAAGGCCTGAGCAGAAGCTGATGAGAGAAGACGGCAAAACAATAGGAAAAATAAAAAGCATACAGGTAGAAGGCAGAAATGTGGAAAAGGCAACGCAGGGAATGGAAGTAGCAATTTCCATTGAAGGGGCGACAGTTGGAAGACAAATAAAACCGGAGGATGTGCTTTACGTGGATATGCCCCAGGAAGCGGTGAGAAAACTCATGGATATGAATCTTTCTCCAGACGAGCAGGACGTGATAGACAAAGTGGTAAAGATAAAGCGCAAAAGCGATAAATTCTGGGGAACCTAATCTGTCTTATGCCAGTTCTCTACGGCAGATTCGCCCGCTTCCCGAAAGGCGCGGGAAACACCCCCTACCCCAAGCTTTACCCCACCGAAAATTCTTGAAACGACCAGAGCATGTTTATCCAAACCATGCTTTTCCAGAATTTCCATAAGCACCCTTCCTGGATGGCCGACTTCTCCGTCATCCCTGAAGGATTTTGTTTCGTTTCCGTCTATGAATCTTAAAGCATAGCAGTGGTGACATGCCTTTTTGTATTCCCTTCTGTGTATTTTTATTATTCTCTCAATTTCTTCGGGGCTGTCCAGCAGGTAAAGGTGGGCGAAGAAACGGGAGCGTTTGACGACCATTTTAACGGCTGAAAGTTCGTTCATTGAGATACATAACTGTGCGCAATTTTAATTCTTTGCATATGGGGAAATGAAAAAATATTTAAGCAAAGTAACATTCATTATATGGATGCTAATGTGAAACGGGAGGCGTCATGAGCATGTACGGAAAGTCGAGAATAATATTTGTCATCCTTATATTGCTTGGCACAGCAATCGTGCCAGCCACAATCAGCAGTTCGATAGAACAAAATGCCCCAATCAAAATCACTACATATGAGGGTGCCGTCATCGAAAAACAATTGCCGATGGAGAATATAAATGAATTGCTTTCATTACTAAATATTTTGAAAGAAAATCCCAGCGAATACAGAGTGTATCTTCCCGTTATATTGAAGAAATTGGAGGAGTTTGGATTGATAGAGGATGCAATTCGTACGAAAAAAGAAATAATGGAAAATATAAAAGAATGCCAATTAAGTGGCCATAAAAATATTTTTATGAACGCCTTTTGTTTTGTGATAGGGAAGGGCACAAACTCTGTCATTTTGCCCTTATCAACTTTGTTGGTCATTGGTTATTTGAGGTTGGTTCTCAGAATCGTTCAATATTTTCCTGTCCTTTTCAATGTTTCATTAATGGCATCTTATTTCATATTGGGCTCCCTATCTTATGTTCCAAGATTATATTTTCCGTTTGGAATATGGGATATTGGGTGGGACGGTGAAATATCAACATTTGGATTGTTTGGCCATAAAGATACAACCATAAATGGCGGGAAATGGGGTAAAAGTTATTTGATTTTTGGTTTCAGGGGTATATGGCTTACACTGCCAATGGAAGAAGGGTATGGATATCCTAAAAACTGGTTTTTGGGAACATCTCTTGCAATAGTTGGGAGATAAATTCTCGCATGGACTGCATTATTTTGTTTCATATGAATGCCCCAAATATAAGCATGGCAGATACATTTTTATATCGAAATAACATGTTTTAATTGGTGAGGCAAAATGAAAAGCAAAATAGGAATGGCATTTATGGTTGTTGCCCTTTTTATCGGGACAGCAGCGATGGCGGGCATGAGCCCGGGGGTTATAGTTGGAAATGAAAATAAAGAGGTGCATGAATCGATGCAGTTTTCTGTTCACGCCCCATCACCTGAGATAAAAGCCGAAGAAAAATATGTTACCCTGGATTTTGGTGCTGAAACGAAATATCTGCATCACGCATCCTATCCAATCATGCCATATAATTCGAAGGTGCTGACATTCCCGTTTGGAACAAAAATTGAGAGCATTGATGTGAAAGTTGGCGAGATGCAGACAATGCACC
>JAGGSL010000146.1 GCA_021159125.1 Thermoplasmata archaeon | reverse complement strand
TCTCCTTCCTTTCTTATCAACTTTGCATTGCTCATGTCCGCCCTTACGGGCTCAGCAGCAGGAATTATTTTTTTGCCGATATGCATTGTTTGTATGTTATCAACTTTCACGTCAATGCTCTCAATTTTTGTTCCAAACGGGAATGTTAAAACTTCTGATTTGTAGGGCATTGAAGGATATGAAGGCATGGAAAGTATTTCATCTGCTTCTTTTACATCGATGGCTGAAAAATTATCATTTTCATACACGGATGGCGTTGAAAAAGAAAAGTGCAGCGGAATGGATAAATAAACTGGCTTATCACTTATTTCAATTCCCGTGTTATCCACTCCTGCAATTGAGGCACTTCCCATAAAGAGAAGGATGACTGCAAAAACTGCAAATTTTCCTTTCATTTTCATCACAAGGGCATAATGCATTATTCCTTAAAACCATTACGCCCTTTTTTGATTGCGATATAAATGCACCATGCAAGCCCGCCGTAAAAAACGGCACATCCGAATATGAACATAACTATGGCACTTCCCGTCATGCTTTCACCTTCATCAACACTATTGAAGCAATCAAGCTTATTAAAACAATGACCCCTCCTGCAATGAGTGCGCCTGACGGCAACCCTTCGTAGCCTTTATTCAGCAGTTCAATGAAGGAAGCTACGGCAATGAAAATCAATATGGCAGGCGCTACAAATTTTATAAGATACTCCCACCATTTCCCGAGTTTTATGTCAGATACCTCGTTCACATGCTCCCTTATGTGCTCTGCTCCCATGATGTAGCCAAACACTATGCATTCCATAAGCCCGACAAAGACAAGCCCGAAATTCGATATAAAATGGTCTGTTATATCAATCCAGTAACTTCCTCCTCCCATTGTAAAAGGCACACCTGCGAGAAAGCCGATGAGGCATACCAGGAATGTTGCCTTTTCTTTTGACATTCCCCACTTTTCTTCTATTCCTCCGGTAACTGACTCCACCATTGAAAATGCGGAATCTATTCCGAAAGTCAGCAGCGCTATGAAAAACATCGCTCCGAAAAGAGAGGCAGCAACAGGAAGATTGGATATTGCGGTCGGGTATGTAATAAAGGCAAGCCCCATCCCGCTCCCTGCTATGCTCTGTATGCTTGCCCCTGTTGAGTACGAGAGGTAACCCAGCACCGAAAAAACGGCAAATCCTGCCAGAAATGCCGTGCCGCCGTCCACCAGTGCCGTGATAAATGCGTTGTTGGTGACATCATCTTTCTTTCGCAGATGGCTGGCATATACAATCATTATCCCCTGGGCGAGCCCGAGTGAGAAAAAAATCTGGGCATAGGCGGCGAGCCATACAGACGGGGAAGCAAGCTTTGCGAAGTGGGGCGTGAGGTAAAAATCAATGCCGTCAAGAGCGCCGGGCAGGGTTATGCCGCGTATTGCAATTATGAGAAGCAATATTGTTGGGAGCGGCACCGTTATGGCCACCACCTTTCCTATTGATTTTATCCCTTTATAGAGTATGAGATAGATGGATGTCCATATGAAGAGGAGGGCAAAAAGTATCTGGGGCCGGATGCTGCCAAGAATGAACGGGGAGGAGGTTTTTCCCAGAAAGCGGTTGAAAAATGCCGCTGCGTTGTTTCCCCATACAAGCCCTGCCGAATGGAAAAGATAGCTCAAGCACCATGCCATTATGACAGAATAATATATGGCGATTATGAAAGTGGACAAAACCCCCCACCATCCTGCCCACTCCCATTTTTTATTCACATTTCTGAATGAGCCTGGGGCTGCTGTTCCGAACCACTGCCCTATGCCGAATTCAAGGACAAGGAGAGGTATGCCGACCGTGAATAAAGCAACAAAATATGGTATCAGAAAAGCACCTCCCCCGTTCTGATAGCATACGTAAGGAAAACGCCATATGTTGCCAAGGCCAACCGCAGAGCCAATGGCTGCCATCACAAAAGCAAAGCGAGAGTCCCAGTGTTCTCTTTTAGCTATGCAACCACCGTATATTAAAGGGCAAACATTACATAAAAACTTCGTTTACTTTTTCAGAACATTCCTGAAGCTCTCCCACTTTTCATCCCAGTTGCGGTAGGGCATGTCCCTGAGTTCTCTCAGCGCAAGAATCTGTGCCTCGTATTTTATCTCTGACAATCTGAGTCTTATCGCTTCTTTTGCAAATTCAGCAACACTTCCATATCCTAGCTGGGGATTCTCCTTTATAAACCTGGAAAGATGGGCATGAAATTTTGAGGGCACGGATATGGTGGTATATTTTTCCATTTTCCTTTCTCCACCTCTTCAGACAATTAATAATTTTGAAATAATATATATAACTATTGATTGTATCTCAGGTTCTGTCGGGTTCACGGGTGATTTTGACCATCTGTCGGATGCGGGGATTAAAGAGCGATGAGACTGTCAAGAGCATTATAGATCATTACCGAACCTACTGCAATTTCATACGAGGACACACATCACTCAACTGAAGAACACCCGCTGAAGAGGCAGGAATAAACATTACAGGCAGAAAGAACCGATGGATTAAGTCACTCACTCAATCCCTCTAAATTTTTTCTTTATAAAATACACAATTGCAATTGCAGATGTTACGCCTATAATCATAAAACTAGGGCTATCATTCTCTATTACGCCCAATTCTTTTAACGAAGCATCGGTAACTTGCTTAGGGATATATTCTGTTTCAATAAAATCAACATCGGTAATAGGAGATTCCATAAATCCAACTCTATATAATTCATTATCCTGATAAATCACCATTATCAAATAATATGCCTCATTAAGTTTGAACAAATATATAAGTTGGTCTTGATAATCGAAATCGTCACCAGAAACTCCATTCTCATGGTGGCGATACCATATACCACGTTCCATATCGTCTAATTCTTCAAAACCAGACAGAGGTACACTATGAAAGACATAATCAATTTCGCTATATTTTTCAGGTAATTCTAGATAATAGTCATCCGCAGAAATTTTATCAGTCGCATTAACTATAAGAGGACATATCATCAAAAAACTGATTAATATTATGATGATTGATTTCATTTATCTCATCAACATTATAACGGAAATTCTTTTAAAAACTTATCACTTGCTAATCCGACACGGCGTTTCCATCACCCGAATCTACGGACAGAACCGTATCTCATCATATTCTAAAAAAATCTTTGTTGCATCATATCCTCTTTTATCTTCCTCACTGTTTTCCACGAACGGCGGGTGTGGGGGGGCACATCCCCGAATTTCTCTATCCACTTTTTGATGAAAAGGCGGGTTCGTTCGTCAGATGGATATCCGCTTCCGAGGGATATGCCAAGCTCTGGCTCTATCTCCTTGCGTATCTCCTCGAGTTTTTTATCTCTCTCGACTTTTGCCACAATTGAGGCGGCAGACACGATGGGATAGTTAGCATCTGCTTCATGTTCTGATACAACCTCTGCGGCAAACCCTAATTTCTCAGAAAATGAATGCCCGAAGCGCTCCTCGTCGACATCTGCAGAATCAAGGTAATACACATCTGCCTTCATACTCCTTCCTATTTTGGCAAATATGTGCACCTCAAGTTCGTTCAGACTCATTGTTTCTCGCAGCGCATCGATATCCTCGGGCTGCACGACTATGAAATTGTAGAAAAATGTTTCCCTTATCATCTTTGAGAGCTCTTCCCTTCTCTTTATGGTGTGCTTCTTCGAATCCCTGACATTCATTTCTTTGAGCAATTTTTCTTCATCTTCATTTGCCCATACTCCTGCCACCACCATGGGCCCTATGACAGGACCGCGCCCTGCCTCATCTATGCCGCATATTGTCTTTTTTTCCATATTTCCTCCATCATGATACCCAGTCGGCTAAACTCTTCTGGCCTTTATTGCCTTTATTTGAATCTGGCAGAATCTCTATTTCCCCGTATTTCCCGCCGCCCCCTGGATTGACCCTGATTTTTCCTTTGCGGAACGCATGTATCGCAGAGGCAACAGCAGGAGATGCAACTCTGCTTATTTCATCCATGTCCGCGTCTATGAGAACATGAATTTCACTCCCGAATTTTTTCATAAGCTCGCTCCATCTGTCCTGCACTTTTTTTGATAACGGGGAGAAACGTAAAGCTTTTCCTATTATTTCGGCAAGGGGTATGAGATGGATATATTTTGCTCTTCCGGGAGGATGAACTGCCTTTTCCAAATCTGCAAGTTCCTCAACACGGTCTCTCACGCCCTTTTTTATCAGCCCCCCGCATTTGCACCTCCATTTCATTTTCTCTGCCTCCTGCAGCGAATACTGGCGGTAGCAGGATGTGCACGCCGTGCGGTTATACTTCCCTTCTTCAGGGGGAAAACCTGCATTCAGCACAACTCTACGCCCCCCTTCTCCAAGAATCGCCTTTCTGATTTCATCCCATGAGTAATCCTGCACATCAAGGCGGTTGAACTCGCGCGCGAGGCGTACGGGCGAGGGAGAATGACTGTCAGAATTGGAGAGGAAAGTCAATCTGTGAAGTTCAGAAATTCTGTCTGCATAGTCGCTGTCCGCACTCAGCCCCAGCTCAAGAAAGTGGATTGAAGAAGCCATATCGCCATAGCATTCTTTCAACGAATCATGATAAGCATACATTGCAGTCCACGGGGTAAAGGCATGGGCAGGGCCGATAAGGGCATCAGCATCCGCCGCCGCATGGGCAATTTCCTCACCGCTCATGTCAAGAAATGGTCTGCCGCTCCTGTCGATATTCTTTGAATGCTTCATAACGCCCTCCCTGAATCCATGCACGGAATAGAGCGAAGGAAACAAAATGAGATGATGAACCCGGTTTTTATCCTCCACTTCTGTTGAGAGGACAAATTTCACACCGTTTATATCAAATATGCCCTCTTTTCCATTGTTCTCTGCCATGCTCTTTATCTCCTCAATCCATAGCGGGTGGAGGCAGTCGCCTGTGGCAAGAATATGCAAGCCCTTCATCTTTGCTCCTTCTGACAGATTTTTCAAATTCATTTTGTAAGATGTGCCCCCTGAAAATCTGGAATGAATGTGAAGGTCAGCGTTTACGAGCATACATACGGCAATGAAAAGCATGAATTTAAATGGTTTGCAGAAAGAGAGCATCAAGCAGCAGGTTGCTTTCGTAGATGCTTTCTAAATTTATCTCCCGCCTGCGCCGCCGCCGCCAAATCCCCCGC
>JAGGSL010000053.1 GCA_021159125.1 Thermoplasmata archaeon | reverse complement strand
ACATCCATTCTACTTGCTGCTGCATTCTTCCTTCTTTTCTTTTACTTTATCGGCATACTGCTCATAGGCGTCATATTTCTCGTTGCTTTTCTGTTCATAATCTTTTTGCTGCTATCTGTAATTCTTGCAATCTATTATTCAATCACAAAAAAGCCGCATGTGGAAAAGCAGGGAGAATGGAAACTGGAAAGAGTGAAAGGGAAGTGACCTACATCAGCAGGCCTTTGCTGTCCAGCTCCTTCGCTATTTTGTCGACTGCCTCGGACACCTGTTCCGCCTTCCTTGCTCCTGTGCACACCAGTTTTCCTGAGCCAAATAACAGGATGACAACATGTGGCTCCTCAAGCCGATAGACAAGCCCCGGGAATTGCTCCGGTTCGTATTCCACCTTTTCAAGGCCTATAGCAAGCGCTATTGCATTCAGATTGAGCTGTGCATTCAGATTTGCAGATGCAACGATATTCTGGACATTTATATCCGGTTTTTTGAAAACCTCTTCTCCTGCTTTCTCCACCATATCACATACTTTTTTTATTGCCCTCTCCACATCTTTTATTGTCTTCGCTCCTGTGCAGACAACCTTTCCGCTTCTGAAGAGCAGAGCGGCGGTTTTCGGCTCGTCGAGACGGAGAACAAGCCCTGGAAAACGCTCGGGCTCATATTCGCCGTTAGGCAATGCCTTTGACAGTTTTTTCAAATCAAGTTGCTTTGCTATTGTGGTCGATGCCACAACATTTTCTATTTTCATATCGGCCATAATTTACCCCCTTTTTAGCCATTATATTTAGCTATTATTTAAATAGTATATAAACCCTCTTTATAAATGTTTGTGAGCTCTGCTTCATCTCCTTTTCAAGATTTCGCCCGGCACTCAGAAAATAAAAATTATTCTCAAAAGCAAGCCAGCAAATAAGATACCGTAGCCGATAGAAACCGTCGTAAGGGAGACAGCTCTCCTGAATCCAAATTCCCTGATCAGCATCGCAAAAGCATTTATGCAGGGTATTCCAATAGCAGATGCCACACCAAATGTGTATATCTGGACAGGTGTCAGTACAGAGGATATATTACTGCCCAGTACAGATACAAGCATTGCGCCTGTCAGATCCTTCTGCAGGAATCCGAATGTCAGGGGAATGATGGTGACATCTGGCAGCCCCAGCCATGATGTGATAACAGAGAGGGGCTGTACCACCATATGGGTAATGTTATATGCGTCCAGAATTCCATATACTGCACCCCCTACCATCAGCAGAGGTATAACCACATAAATAAAATCCTTCATTCTGAACCAGCCTTTGGCAAGTATGTTTCCTGCCAGCGGTTTTCTGTAAGGCGGCAATTCAAGGAGCAAAGGCTCTCTACTGACATGATACAATTTTTTAATGGCAAAAGCCCATATAAGGGCAGCCATAAGCAGGGTAAGAAAAACATAAAATGCCAACCTTATGCCTCCGTAAAATCCGACTACGCCCATTATTATAGCAGTTCTTGAGGAGCATGGAACAAAAGAAAGAAAAGATGCGACATAAAACTGTTCTCTTTTGGAAGATAGAACCCTGGTTGCTTTGGTCGCAGGCACAGTGCATCCCAATCCGAGAGCTAGAGGAATAAATGCTTTCCCCGGCATTCCGAACTTCCCGAAAAACCTTTCTGCATTTACAATAAATCTGGAAAGGATGCCCATGTCCTCCAGCAATCCCAGAAGGAGATAAAATAGAAATACATAGGGCAGAGCAATGGAAATACCTGCTGCAAGTCCTGTCAAACTTCTCGCCAGCACAATATCGGGCATGGAATTTCCTGTGATATGAAGAAAGGAAAGAAAATTCGATGTTAAATCCATAAGAATGCTCTGCAACAGATTTCCCAGATATAGAAGCACTCCGAAAGTAATGACAAGGATAAGCATCGTAATAACGGGGCCCCAGCTCCTGTGCAATAAAAGCCTGTCAACTTTTTCCTGTATATCTTCTCCTCTAACAGTATGTACAATTTGGGTTGCCTCTTCAGCCAGAAGTGAAGCTATTCCGTATCTTGTAACTGCTATATCCCTGTCAATTTTCGGATGTTTTTCTGACAGATTCTTTTTAATCGAATCAAGTATCTTTTCATCGCCCAGATACTTGTAGAAATCTTCATCGCCTTCAAGAATCCTTACAGATATAAATCTCTTCGGCAATCTTGTTTCTTTTAATTTTGAGCTGATCTGACTTATTGCCTCTTCTATATGGTCGTCATATTCCACCCTGAATTTCACTTTCTTATCTTTAATTCTCAGTAAAGAATTCAGGAGGTCATCTATCCCCTTTTTGGTTATTGGATTTATTGGAATGACAGATATTCCCAGCGCCTTTTCCAATCTCTTGCAGTCAATTTTTATGCCCTTACTACGGGCGTCTTCCACAAAGTTGAGGGCAATAACGGCAGGTATATCTGCTTCCATGATCTGGAGGAGCACATATAAGCTTCGTTCAAGGGCAGTTGCATCTGAAACAACTATTACGCCGTCAATTTCTTCTTCGAATAAAATTTTCTCTGTTACTTTCTCTTCCTCGCTTCTGTCAGATATTGAGTATATGCCGGGTGTGTCCAGGAAGGACATTTCTATTCCATCAAAAGTTTTTTGCACTTTGGTAACTTCCACTGTTGTCCCCGGATAATTTGAAATCACAACCTTTGGTCCAACCAATGCATTCAGAAGAGATGATTTTCCTACGTTCGGTTGTCCCACAAGGACTATCTTGATTTTATCCATTTTTTATTACCCTGATGTATTCTGCTATGTTTTTATCCACTACAAACTTTTTGTTTTTTATCTTTATTATAACGCCCCCCGGGATTTTGCCTGCCACTGTCACCTTCTCTCCGATAAATATTCCCATGCTTACTACTCGCTCAAATAATTTGCTATCAGGCAAAGCAATATTCACTATCAAACCCTCTTCGTATGGCTTTAGTTTCAAAAGAGGTTCCCCTTTTTCCCTAAGATTATACAAACTTTCCATATTTTTGATGGCTTCCTCTGATAAACGATGCTCAAAGATGTGGGCTATACTATGTGCCTCCGCTGCCCCCCTGGACTCCTTAAAATAATTTTCAACGACAAGATGCTTTCTGAGAATATCATCTGCTTTTTTTATTCCTTTATCTGTCAAACTGGCGCGGTTATTTTCAAGGCGTATCAGATTTTTCTTCTCAATATTCTCAATTGCTCTGGAAAATGCAGAACCAGATGACTGAACCTCCTCCATCAGTGATTTTAATGAGGCATCTCCATTTTTTTCGCCCAGTGTTCTCAGTATGTCCTCCTCCGCCACCTTCTGCTCGTCTTCTTTTTTTATCATATCGGCCCAATATTAGTACTGAATACAAATCGCGTTATTAGTAGATTTTGATGCCGTGCCTTACACCTTTTCAATTTCAAGGGAGAAGTCCTTGCTTTTTACTGAATGGGTAAGCCAGCCCAATGAGATTATATCTGCAAAGGTATAATTGGCGATATTCTCAGGCGTTATGCCCCCTGAAACTTCTATTTTCACGGAAGGATTAATGCTTCTTACCTCTCGTGCCGCAACCTTCCCCTTCACAGGTGGCATGTTATCAAGCATGATGATGTCCGCTTTCTCTTCAGCTGCAATTATGGCGTCATCAATACTTTCCACCTCTACCTCTATGGGCAGGTCTATCTTCTCCTTCGCCTTCCTTATGGCTTCTCTTATGGATAGGTAAACAAGGTGATTGTCCTTTATTATGACCCCGTCGTACAACCCCATTCTGTGGGGCATGCCTCCGCCAAGCTCCACCGCCTTCTTTTCGTATTTTCTGAAGCCCGGAGTTGTTTTTCTGGTGGCAGCTATCTTTATCTTAGGATTCTTCTTCCTGCATATATTTACAAGCTCGTTGGTAAGGGTCGCTATACCGCTCATTCTGGATATGATATTCAGGGCCAGCCTTTCGCCCGAAAGTATGGAACGGGCTTTTCCTTTTATTTCCATAACGACATCGCCTGCTCTTGCCCTGTCGCCATCATTTTTTAGGAAATTCACAGCCAGGCCGAGTTCGGAAAATACATTTCCTGCTTCCTCGAGGCCTGCCAGAATGCAACTTTCTTTTGCTATTATTCGGGCTTTGCCTTCCTCGTCCTCAAGCAGCGCATTTGAGGTAATATCTCCTTTTTCGTTCAGGTCTTCATGAAGGAATCTTTCAATGTCTTCCATAGGAACCTATTAATAGAAATCCTCTATTTATCGGTATGGATTACGTCACGCTTGGCATAATAGGGTGTGGGGCAATAGGAAGTGACGTGGCAATGGCTGCGGACAATATGGAGGAGATAGACAGAATTTACCTTTACGACATAAAGGAGGAAAAGGCGGAGGAACTTGCCGGAAAATTGAAAAAGGGAGCGGTGAAAAATTTTTATGATTTTGTGGGAGATGCAGATATTATCTTCGAGGCGGCATCACAGGAAGCGGTCAGGCAATATGCGGAAAAGGTGATTGAGGCGGGTAAGGATTTGATAATCATGAGCATAGGAAGTCTGCTTGACAGCAACCTTCTTGAAAGATTGAAGAGCAAAGCCATGGAAAAAAAATGCAAAATCTACCTCCCTTCAGGAGCAGTATGCGGCATAGATGGCATAAAAGCGGCGAAGGCAGATGTAGTGGACGAGGTAACTCTCGTAACAACAAAATCCCCTGCCTCTCTCGGAAAACAACTGGAAAAAAGGACCATACTTTTTGATGGTGTGGCGAGAGATGCTGTCAAAAAATTTCCAAAAAATATAAACGTGGCTGCATGCTTATCTCTCGCGGGAATAGGGTTTGATAAAACAAAAGTGAAGATAGTCGCAGACCCTGTGGTAAAATACAACAGCCACAAGGTACTTGCTCATGGCAAGTTCGGGCGCTTGAGAGCAGAGGTGGAGAATCTTCCCAATCCCAACAATCCTCGCTCGAGCTATCTTGCATCCCTCTCGGCAATCGCCACGCTGAGGAGGGCCATCGATCCGATTCAAATAGGTGCGTAATGTGCGAAGGACAAGGATAATACAGGCAGTAGGCATAATAATTGCGCTCGCTCTTTTCGTGAGCGGGTGGTATACTGCCTACGATAAATCAACTGATTTGAACGAAAGTACGTGCCTCGGCTGCATAGCCCTGAATCCGATAGTGTCACCATTTTCTGAATTCTGGGTTGAATATCCAAAAGGGTATAGCCGTGAGGGCAACGTGCCGCATCCCCAGTGGGTCATAGA
>JAGGSL010000044.1 GCA_021159125.1 Thermoplasmata archaeon | reverse complement strand
CACCGGCGGATTAAACAGATACCATCTCTTCAAATGGCACATGCCCAATAAATTCTATATTTTCTGGCGCATCTGAAACATCAACTTTTTCAAGGCCCTTTTCTGTTGATCCAACCCATAAGAATTGATATTTTTTGTTTCCTTCAAACTTTTTTGCTACTTCTATAAAGTCACTCACTCCTTTTCTTGGAATCAAAAGTCCAACCGAAAAGATGATAAATTTATCCTCAAACCCATGCTTTTTTCTAAAAACCCTTCTTTTTTCATCATCATAGGAAAATCGTTCAATATCAACCCCGTTCGGAATCACCTCCAGCCTGCTTTTAATGTTGTTTTTTTCCATCCACCTTTTGACATAAGGGGTGGCGCATACCACAACATCTGCCTGATTGTACAGCCATCTGGAATATCTCTCGAATACAGGATAAAGAATTTTATCGAATTTGAAACCCCCTTTTACAAGCTCAGGTATGTGGCGGGCATGGATAATGACGGGCTTCCCTTCTTTCTTTGCTTTTTTTATGGTTGGTACAAAATTCGGCATGGGATTATGAAGGTGCAGTACATCGAAGTCTTCTGTGTCGTCGATTACAACGTCAAAACCTTGCTCTTTCAATTTCCCTGCAAGTATGGGTACCTGCGTGCCCATGCCGCCGGCGTTCTTAAACGATATCAGTTTGCTTAATGTGCTTAATCCCGTAACCATACTTATTTTCATTTTATTCTTTACATAGTTGAATATCTCTATCTTTATTAAGTTTATAGTTTTGATGTGTTTTATAACTTTGAAGTTTTTAGACGTGCACGGCCCTATCTAAAAATTATTAAACAGTATACTTCTTCAATTTCATGGTAAGAGATGGTTATCAGAATGGGAAAGAGAAATATGATTTCTCTCCACTTTCTATCAGCAGATTTTTTATGTTATTTTTCATCCCGTTCGTAGCGTACTCAATAGGTTTGCTTCCTTCGATAGTATCTTTTATTTACATCTGGGGCTTTTTGGATTTAAACAATCCGCTTCATGTTCTAATTTTGCCTTTTATTTTAACCTTTGAATTTCTTGTCTTTATTTTATTTGAATCTATTGTTCCGGGGTTATTCATAAAAATATTCGGGATAAAGTGTAACGAAGGAGAACACGAACTTTCAATAAAAGATAAAAATTTCTTCAATTTTTCACTCCATGTCATTCTTTACCGTCCTCCTTTAGTACTTCTAAATCTCTTCAAACTTCTTCCTATTCGCATGTTATTTCTTAGGCTTGCGGGTCTTAAAGTCGGAAAAACAGCTTTGTTACCTGGAACAGAAGTGATTTATGATCCATATCTCACAGAAATAGGAGAACAGACCCTAATAGGAAGCTATGCAAAAGTTACAGCCCACATTGTTGAGAACAAACTCATAATGAAGAGGGTACAGGTGGGCAACAACTGTTTGATAGGGGCAGATTCTTTCATTATGCCGGGGGCCGTTATAGAAGATGGAGCAGTGGTTGGAGCGAAGAGTCTTGTGCTGAAAGACCAAGTTATTGGGAAAGGAAAGGTGTATGGTGGGATACCAGCAAAGGAGATTAAGAAAAGATTTTAAGATAGATTTGCATCCATGGGACAATGAACTTGGAAATTAAAGAAGACATTTTTGACGTGGTGTACGAGCCGCTCGCTGGAGCAAATTTGACAAATTTGCTTAGATTATCCGCGCAGAATAAATTCAGAATCTCTTTCAGATACATGCCCCGCTTCCTCTATGCAGTAATGTTAAGCAGTATCATTTCGCCATTTCGCATTGCGGAAAAAATAAAATTTGATAAGCATATTAGAAAAACCGAAGTATCTCATCCACCGATTTTCATAATAGGCCACTGGAGAAGCGGCACCACTTACCTTCACAATCTCATTTCCCTTGACAAAAACTTTGGATATTGCACAACTTTTCATTCTGTTATCCCAGGTGCTTTTATAGCTGGTGAAAAAGTATTGAAGCCTATTGTTGCATCAAGCATACCTGAAACAAGGCCAATGGACGACGTTCCCATGGGGCCTGATTTGCCGCAGGAGGAGGAATATGCACTTGGCGCTTTCACGCCATACGCCTATTACAATGGGTGGTGTTTCCCAAAGAATATGGCATTTTACAACAGATACGTTAGCATGGATAATGTATCCCGGAACTCAATAAAGGAATGGGAGAAGGCATATCTATATCTACTTAAAAAACTGACTTTCTTCTGGAAGGGAAAGCGCCTTATTTTGAAAAACCCTTCAAATACTGCCCGAATTAAACTTTTGCTGAATATGTTTCCGGACGCGAAATTCATTCACATATACAGAAATCCATATAATGTATTCTTCTCAATGTTAAAATTCATGGTTAAAGTTTTGCCCAGGTACTGTGTCCAGAATCCGATTAAAAAAGAAGAAATGGAGGAGATGATACTTGATGTGTATTCCAAGCTTTATAAGAAATACTTTGAAGAAAAAAATCTTATTCCTGAAGGAAATATTGTCGAGGTAAGGTATGAAGATTTTATCCAGCAACCTTTGAATGAATTGGAGAGGATATATGGTGGTTTGGGGTTAGAGGGATTTGAAGAGAATAAAAAAGTGTTTGGGAATTATATCGCAGCCCAGTCCCGCATTAAGACAAGCAAATACAAGCAGGATAAAGAAATAAAAGGGAGAATATACAAGAACTGGAAATTTGCATTTGACAAACTTGGCTACGAGCCATAGGGTAAAAAATAGATCAAACAGTATTGGGGCTGGGAGAAATAAAAGTGCCCCAATATTTGGGGTGAATGCTAAAAAAATCTATTATGCTTATTTGCAGTGAATATGCTGTCTTTCATCAGCTGTTGAGGGTGTATCTGGCTTTATTTTTCTCCTGCTGATATTCTTTCAAACTCTCCTTTCAGGTATTTTGCTGCAAGCGTTCTGTAGATTTCTGCATTCTCTCTTATCGCTTTAATTAACTCTTCATCCTCCTTCACAATTTTTGCGGGAACTCCCATCACTAAACTGTTGGGCGGTATCTCTTTTCCCGGGGGAACAACGGCATTTGCAGCTACAATGCACCCTCTGCCGATATGCGCCCCGTCCAAGATAGTTGAATTTATTCCCACAATGCAGTCGTCGTCCACTGTAGCTCCATGAACTATTGCCCCATGCCCAATAGATACCCCCCTTCCAATTTTTATTGAATTCTCTGGCGAGACATGAAGAACACAGCAGTCCTGCACATTGCTTTCATCTCCAATCTCTATTTTATTCAAATCGCCCCGTATCACAGCATTTTCCCATATGCCACATCTTTCTCCAATGGAGACATCGCCTATAATGACGGCACTTTTTGCAATGTATGTATCCTTGCCAATTTTCATGGTTGGGAATGAGTCAATAATTTAAATGTTTGTTGCACAATAAAGCATTTTATATCCCTGCTGTTTTTAACTTATGACAGTTTATATGGATAAGATACAACTGAAGACAAATGAAATGGATATAGTGGATATAACATCAGAGGTACAGGCATCTGTGAGCAAGTCAGGTATAAACAACGGCATGGTATGTGTGTTTTGCCCAGGCTCAACAGGGGCTATAACAACAATAGAACATGAACCGGGACTTATGCATGACCTGCCGGCAGCACTGGAAAGAATCGCACCTAAAGGCGCCCATTATGAGCATGAAAAAATGTGGCATGACGGCAACGGGCATTCTCATGTGAGGGCAAGCATTATAGGGCCAAGCATAGTCGTTCCAGTTGTTGACGGGAGACTGCAGCTCGGCACGTGGCAGCAAATCGTCTTTATCGAATGCGATATCAGGAGCAGAAACAGGATATTACTCTCTCATGTTTTCGGTGAGTGAGGAACGAACTTCAGAAGTATGCCATCCCCAACTCTTTGAGCATCCTCTAATTTCATATGTATTATGCTTTCTTGGGAAAATGCGCCTTCGCCGCCCGCCATAGTCGGGGAGGTTCTGCCCCCTATTACAAAAGGCGCTATAAATACATACAATTCATCTACTAAATTTTGCTTCAGGAATTCCCAGATTACTGTTTCTCCGCCCTCGACAAGCAATTTTTTTACACCCCTCTGGTAAAGAATATCAAGAAGCTTTTTCAGGTCTACTTTTCCCTCTCCGCATTTTATTGCTTCTATGTTGCCCTGCTTGAATTCTCTGCAGGTGGTTGCTATCAGTGTCGGTGCGTCTCCGCTAAAAACCTCTGCATCTCTGGGTGTTCTGAAATTGCTGTCGAGTACCACTCTCAAAG
Organism: Thermoplasmata archaeon; assembly: GCA_021159125.1. Lineage (GTDB taxonomy): Archaea > Thermoplasmatota > E2 > UBA202 > DSCA01 > VBQP01. Next base: position 984 of record JAGGSL010000044.1, on the reverse strand, counting down.
GATTTGATGGATTTTGGACATATTTCTCTTTGACCGTTAGCTTCGGGTTATCTGACAGAACAGTTCCTATGCCCACGAGCACAGCATCGCATTCATCCCTCAGTTTATGAACGCGGGCCATGTCCTCATCATTCGATATTTTTGCCTGCTTTCTATCAGGAAATGCAATTTTCCCATCTATGGACATCGCACAATTTACAATAACAAACGGTTTCATTTTATTCAATGGCTGATGCCAGGTCCATAAGCACCTTTTCTTTATCTTTTGCCTTCACAACACCGCTTGCAAGGAGCACACCAACGCTGCCAAGCTCAATCGCTTTTTTCACGTCCTCTCCGCTTTTCACCCCTGCTCCGCAGAGAACTCTGACCGAGGGATTTATCTTCTCCACAATTTCGGCAGCCCCTCTCACTATCCCCGGCTCGGCTTTCGTCACAGATATATCTCCTCCTATCAATTCCGGCGGTTCTATTGCCACAAAATCAGGCGAGAGGGCAGCCGCTGCACCTGTCACTTCTATATTGTTAGTGCATATGATGATTTCCAGCCTAACTTCTTTTGCCCTTCTCACGCTTTCTGCCAACTCCTTTATTTTCATAGGGTGTTCCGAGTGGTTGAGAAGCACACCGCTTGCCCCGGCATCTTTCACGCTTTCGGGAAGAATCCATCCGGTATGGCTGCCATAGGTTATTGCATCCATGTGCTGAGCAAATACAGGAATTGCAACTTCATCTGCGACAATTCTTATGTCTGCTGCCTGAACAGCTATCGCCATGCTAACCCCTGTTTCATCGCTTACTTTTTCCATGATTTTTGAGAGTTCCATCGCCTTCCTTCCAGTTCCTTCTCTGTATGTTTTCACATTCACAACTATTGCTGGCAATTTCATGCTCTGTAATCTCTTACAGCAATAAAATCTTGTCCCTCTGAGCCCCTTTCTTAGAGCCCCTTTCTTTAAAAAAGAAAGTGGCTTCACACCCAAA
>JAGGSL010000114.1 GCA_021159125.1 Thermoplasmata archaeon | reverse complement strand
GACTAAAAATCGGCAAATCTGTAACCACCTTATGCAGCGATATTCGTCATCAGAAATTTTTATATAGAACAATTTTTATACAATTCCTCGTATGGGGACTGCAAAGAAGGAGGAATCGAAGAAGGGCAAATCGAAGGCAAGCAGGAAAAGCCCTTACAAAAAAAGAATCGAAGAACTTGAAGGCGAGTTGAAGGCTAAGGAAGAAAAAGTGCTGCGCCTTCTTGCAGATTTTGACAATTACCGCAAAAGAATGGAAAAGGAGATGAGAAGTGCGGCAGCGCGTGAGAAGGAAAAGCTCATGCTGAAATTCATTGACATCTACGAAAATCTTTGCTCAGCTTATAAAAGCATTAAAGACGAAGGGCTTGGAATCGTGGTCAGCCAGTTCAGAAAGGCGCTGGAAGAGGAAGGTGTGAAAGAAATCAGTGCTGTCGGCAAAAAATTTGATTACAACCTCCATCATGCAGTTGCGACGGAAGAAAGCAACGAGGAAGAAGGCATTGTCATAAAAGAAATAAGAAAAGGTTATGTCATGAATGGAAAGGTGATAAAGCCGTCATATGTTGTAGTTTCAAAAGGTGATAAAAATGGCAAAAATAGTGGGAATTGATCTAGGAACTGTAAACTCGGAAGTTGCAGTAATGGAGGGCGGAAAGCCCGTCCTTATAAAAAGCGCAGAAGGAGAACCGTATTTTCCGTCAATAGTGGCATTTACTAAGGAAGGAGAAATGCTTGTCGGCGAAGCAGCAAAACGCCAGGCAATCATGAATCCTGAGGGCACAATACACCGCATAAAAAGAAAGATGGGAACAAATGAAAAGGTGAAAGTATGGGGGAAGGAATACACGCCTGAGCAGATATCCGCCTTCATTCTCCAGAAAATAAAGAGAGATGCGGAAGAATATCTCGGGGAGGAAGTGAAGGAAGCGGTGATAACAGTCCCTGCATATTTCAACGATGACCAGCGGCAGGCGACAAAGGATGCAGGCAAAATAGCAGGCTTTGAGGTAAAACGCATTCTGAACGAGCCCACCGCCGCCGCCCTCGCCTACGGGCTGGATAAGGAAGGGGAGCATAAAATTGCCGTATATGACCTTGGCGGAGGGACGTTCGATATAACAATTATGGAGGTGGGCGACGGAGTTTTTGAGGTCCTTTCCACAAATGGCGATACGCATCTTGGCGGTGCAGATATGGACAGGGCGATAGTGGATTACCTTGCCGACAAATTTAAGGAGGAGCACGGAATTGATTTGAGGGAGGACAAGAAAGCGCTGCAAAGGTTGACCGAAGCTGCCGAAAAGGCAAAAATGGAACTTTCATCTGCAATGCAGACCTCCATTGATTTGCCTTACATTACCGTGGTTAATAACGAGCCGAAGCATATTCAGGAAACTCTCACAAGGGCAAAATTCGAGCAGCTGATAGAGCCAATTGTGAAGCGCACAATCGAGCCCTGCCAGCAGGCATTGAAGGATGCAAAATTAAAGGCAGAGGATATAGACCATGTTGTTCTCGTGGGCGGCACAACTCGCATTCCGTACGTGAGAAAGGTCGTGGAGGAAATATTCGGGAAAAAGCCCGAGAGAGGAATTGACCCGATGGAATGCGTTGCATTCGGAGCCGCAATACAGGCAGGAATAATGAGCGGAGAGGTTGAGAGGGACATTGTCCTTCTGGACGTCACCCCCCTCACTTTAAGCATTGAAACTCTCGGAAATGTTGCGACTCCCATAATAGAGAGGAATACGACAATACCAACAAAGAAAAGCAAGATTTTTACAACTGCGGCAGATAATCAAACGAGCGTTGACATACACATCGTGCAGGGAGAAAGGCCCATGGCAAGCGACAACAAAAGTCTGGGAAGGTTCACGCTTACAGGCATTCCTCCTGCTCCCCGGGGCGTCCCACAGATTGAGGTCACATTCGATATCGACGCAAACGGCATTCTTCACGTCTCCGCAAAGGACATGGCAACCGGAAAGGAGCAGTCAATCACGATAACGGGCTCAACAAAACTCAGCGACGAGGAGATAGAGCGCATGAGAAAGGAGGCGGAGGAGCATGCAGAAGAGGACAGAAAGAGAAAGGAAAAGGTTGAGACAAGGAACAATGCGGAGACGCTTGTGTACACAACAGAAAAGACCCTCGAGGAGTTGAAGGACAAAGTTTCGGCAGATAAAAGAGAAAGGGCAGAGAAGGCAATAAAGGAGCTTAAAGAGGCTCTGGAAAAGGACGACATCGAAGAAATAAAAAAGAAGACAGAGGAGCTTTCAAAGGCAGCCCAGGAGGTGGCAGTCGAGGCATATCAAAAAACGCAGGCAGCAGGCGGCGCCCAGGCAGGCAGCCAGAGTCAGAGCAACCAGGGCGGTAGCCAGGGAAGTTCAGATGAGTCGGTCGATACAGACTACGAAGTGAAGTAGAAAATAATAAATGGGAAATGAAGGATGAAGTGCCAGGATGAAAAAGGATTACTACGAAGTGCTGGGAGTCAGCAGAGACGCAACGAAAAGTGAGATAAAAAAAGCATATCGCCGCCTTGCGCTCAAATATCACCCTGACAAATCAAAAGAGGCAGATGCTGAAGAAAAATTCAAGGAGATTTCAGAGGCTTATGCAGTGCTTTCGGATGATGAGAAAAGGCGGCAGTATGATATGTACGGGCATGCGGGCATAGACAGCCAGTACAACTATGAGGACATTTTCAGGGGCGCGGATTTTTCCGACATATTCCGCGACCTTGGTTTCAATTTTGGATTCGATGACATCTTCCAGCATTTTTTCGGCGGATTCGGAAGGCAGAGTCAAAGACAGCGTCAGGGCAGAGACATTCTTTACAGAATAACGGTATCTCTTGAAGATGCTTACTTTGGAGGGGAAAAAGAAATTGAGGTTAGGAGAAAGGAGAAATGCCCCGAGTGCAACGGCACAGGAAAGGCCAAGGGAAGCAAAGTCGTCAAATGTCCTGTTTGCCACGGAAGCGGACAGATACAGCAGACAAGCAGAACTCCATTCGGCCATTTTACGCAGATAACCGTCTGCCCCAAATGCAACGGAAGGGGCGAAATAATAGAAAATCCGTGCAAAAGATGCCATGGAACGGGAGTTGTCGAACAGAAGAGAAAGATAAAGGTAAAGATTCCCAAAGGTGTGGCTGACGGAACTCGCCTGCGGCTTGCGGGGGAGGGGGAGGCAGGGGAAATGGGCGCGCCACCCGGCGACATGTACATCGAGATTTATGTAAAAGAGCACGACAAATTTGTAAGGCGGGGAAGTGACCTTGTTACAACCAAAAAAATTTCGTATCCTGAGGCTGTACTGGGAAATGAAATAGAAGTGGAAACGATGGACGGAAAAAGCAAACTTCGCATTCCGCCCGGCACCCAGAACGGAGAGAGATTTGTTCTGAAAGGGAAGGGCATGCCAACTCTGAGAGGAGGGCATGGAAACATGATTGTAGAGGTTGCCGTTGATGTTCCAAAGAAAATTTCCGGCAGGGAGAGAGAGCTGCTTGAAGAGCTTGCAAATGAGATGGGTGTCAAGATGAAAAGTTTATCAGGCAGGAACTTCTTTAAGCGTGGAAAATGAAGTGCAGCAAGTGCGGAAAGGAAGCAGTGACTTTTATTCGTTATAACGGAACATATCTGTGCAGAGAGCATTTTATTGAATATGTGGAAAGAAGAGTAAGAAAGGATGTCAGAAAACAGGGTATAAGGAAAGGTATTGTTGCAGTTGCTCTTTCCGGAGGAAAAGACAGTTTGGCAGCCCTTTATCTCATGCATGACATAATAAAAGAGCATAAGGACAAGGAGCTACACGCAATCACTGTTGATGAGGGCATAGCTGGCTACAGACCGGAATCCATCAAAGTGGCAAAAAAGCACTGCGACGAGCTTGGAGTGGAACACCACGTCATATCCTTTAAGGAAGTGCTTGGCTACACGCTTGATGAGATAAGCGCTGTGAGAGGCGAGCTGGGGGAATGCACTTACTGCGGCGTTTTCAGAAGGCTCTGTTTAAACAAAAAAGGGAGGGAAATAGATGCAAAGACGATTGTCATGGGCCATAATCTCGATGACGTTGCTCAATCAATACTCATGAATTTTGTTAACAACGATATGGAAAGAATGGCACGGTTTGCTCCTCACAAAAAAGTCCAGGAAGGGCTGATTCCCCGCATATTGCCCTTGCGCACGATTCCCGAGAAGGAGACCACACTTTATGCTTTACTAAGAGGACTGGACGTGCTTGAGGACGAGTGCCCATACGCTGTGAGGGCATCGCGCGGCACATTCAGAGATATGATTGCAAAACTGGAGAACGATTATCCCGGCACACGCCATAGCATTCTCAACAGCTACCTTGCCATAGACGATTGCCTGCAACAAAAATATCCGCCTGTAAAGCTCAAACCGTGCAAAATATGTGGTGAGCCGACCTCGCAGGAGATATGCAGGGCATGCATGCTGAGAGAAAAAATAGAGAGAGAAATGAAAAAGTAAAAATTAACCCCCAAATACTGCCATTGCAGAGCCTACGAAATATTCGTTCTCCACTCCTTTCTTTAAGATGCTAATCCACAACCCCGTAAATCCTATTAGGAGAACACAGTTAGGCAACGGAGATGCATTTCTTACCCCGATAGAAAAATGTTGATACCCGAGCAATCCTATTGAATTCATTTTTCCCTCAGCGACCAACCATCCTCCTAAAGGGACAAACAGTCGAGGACGAAGTGTTTGGTAAAAAAATATTAGCATGCTGATGGGAAGAGGAAGTAATTTTAAGAGGAGCATCGTAGGCGTCATCAGCATCGAGCCGTGACCGTATCCTGCTACAAAACAAAAGATATTGAAAAATAATGATTGTTGCTTCCATATTGAATCGTTTTCATTTCTTATATCTCCTTTTATCGCCAGTTCCATTTTTTCTGCATTTTCTATCAGCCCACAATCTTCCAGTATGCTCAGCAGGGCTGGAAGTAGTGTTTTGTACTTATCGGTATGGTTATTGAGCTGACTGATCATCGATTGCAATCTTGTTCCCACAACCGGTGGTACTTCTCTCTCGCTTATAGTTCCAGTTCCCGGCGAAGTACGGACTCTTACCGTTATCTTTTCATCCATATCTTCATCAGCACTGCCAATTACTGCTGGCAACATCATACTGCCCGACAGTATCACTACTACGCCAAGAACAAATATTTTATTCATTTCCCCACCATTCATATGGCTCCTTTGCAGGATGGCTGTCGATTTCGACCCATGGAATGAACAGCCCTATGAAACCAAATGTTTGTACATAT
>JAGGSL010000138.1 GCA_021159125.1 Thermoplasmata archaeon | reverse complement strand
ACCCCAGTGTGGTTATTGTTTTCAAACCGTTTTCATCTTATATCCTCGCTTTTTGGAAGGATTTTAGTTATCGTTCAAATCCACGCCCCGCTACTGATTTTCATATGGACAGAATAATTCTACTACATATTTATAATAGGATTTGAATCTTCTTTATGGTGAATCAATGAAATACGCCATCATTTACTGGTCGAGATACGGCAACGGAAAGAAAATTGTTGATTATCTCGCAGAGAAATTGAAAGAGAAAGGAGAAGTGATGGTGTTCACAACATCTGATGTGGATCCCGCTGCAATGCCCGAAGCGGATTTATACGTATTCTCTGCGCCAACCGAGGCATTCAATATCCAGAAGAACATGCGCAATTTCATGAAGAAACTGGAGGGAATGGAAGGAAAAAAGTATGGCATAATCAATACCCATGCAATGGAAAGGAACTGGCTTCACAAGATGGAAAAACTTCTTTCAAAGAAGAAGATGGTGAAGGTGGCTGGTGTGGATTTCAAGGTCGGAAAGGATGCATCTGCCGGCAATGGTCTGATGGACGGATGGGAAAGGAAACTTGATGAGTTTGCAGGAAAGCTGTAGAATAAAAAAGAAAGGAGTTAAATATTGAGAATATTTCACATGATATGCTCTTCTCCACCTACCATCTCTCCAAATACTATGGCTCATTCAAGGCACTTAACGAACTTACAGTTGATGTGAGAGAAGGGACAGTGGGTCTGCTGGGCCCCAACGGCGCGGGAAAAAGCACGCTTCTGCGCATTCTGTTGGGGCTTATTGAACCGTCCGGAGGCAGTTATGAAGTTCTCGGCAACAAAAATGGCAGAGTTGCAATGGACGTGATAGGATACATGCCGGAACATGACTGCCTGCCGCCAGCCCTTACGGCAGTGGGCTTTGTCTCTTATTTTGCCCAGCTTTCAGGTCTGCCATATGATGTGGCGATGGAGCGCACCCATCAGGCTTTGGATTACGTGGGGCTTGGAGAGGAGCGGTACAGGGAGATGGAAAGTTACTCCACGGGCATGAAACAGAGGGTTAAGCTGGCGCAGGCAATAGTGCACGACCCTAAGGTTATATTTCTCGATGAGCCAACCAATGGAATGGACCCTGAGGGCAGGGAAGAGATGCTTTCACTTCTCAAAGACCTTGCCTCAATGGGCAAGAGCATTGTGCTGAGTTCCCACCTGCTTCCCGATGTGGAATACGTGTGCGAGGAAGTGGTGATAATCAACAGCGGGGAGGTGGTGGAGCAGGGGAAAGTGGAGGAACTGCTTGGAAGGCAGACATTGAGAGTGAGAATATACGGCAATGAAAGCGAGTTTATCAGGGCTTTGAAGGAAAGAGGGTGCAGCGCATCGGGTGCAGGCAGCGAATTTGTAATAGAAGGAGATGATGTTGTGCATAAGGTGTGGGACGCAGCAGTCGATGCAAAAGTGCAGATAAGGTATATGGGCTTCCGCTCCCGTTCGCTGGAAGAACTGTTCCTTAATATTGTGGAGGGAAAAAATGGGAATTGATTTCCAGAAATACGGCACATGGGACGGCGCACGCTCAAGCAGTTTCAGCAGGGCTATGGCCCTCATCAAGAAAGAGACGATTCTGGCATTGAAATCGAAATGGCTGATTGCCCTGATTGTCCTTACATATTTCTTTGGCGTGGTAACAAGAATGATATCCATTGTCTTCACGCCTGTGAAATTCGAGCCGGCATTTTTCCAGGGTTTTTTCGATGATAGCCAGTTGTGGTTTATCCTTGTATCTGCTGTTGTTGGTGCAGGGCTGATAGCAGACGATTTGAAAAACAAAAGCATAGTTCTTTACTTCTCCCGCCTCCCCAAATCAACATATGTTGCAGGAAAGTTCGGGGTGGCGGCAAGCGTGCTGAGTATTGTGGTGCTTCTGCCGGGCATACTGCTTTTCTTCATGGCTTTGCTCTCATCTTCAGAATCATTGGCTCATCTTCTCGACCACATGTGGATTCTGGGCGCCATTGTTCTGGTGGCGTTACTCATCATTGCCCTGATGGGTTCTGTCTCGCTCATGATTTCGGGACTCACATCAGATAAACGTTATGCAGGGGCGGGAATATTCATGATTTTTTTGCTATCTGACATTGTTGCAGGTGTGATGAAAAACATTCTTAAAAATGACCGACTTGCCATGATATCTCTCTGGAATGACATCAAGGTGGTGGGCAGTCACCTCTTCAGAATTCAAAATCCTTACAACTTTCCATGGTATGAATCGCTCCTGGTTGTTATAGCGGTAATTGCATTCTCTGCCGGCATAATCTACTGGAAATTTTTCAAAAAAGAGGTGAGAGTGTGAATATCATCTCCGCCAGCAATTTGTCGAAATGGTACGGCGAAGTAATCGGGCTGAATCAATTTACCGTCGATATCGGGGAGGGCATAACGGGCATTGTGGGCCCCAACGGCGCGGGGAAGACCACCTTCATCAGAATTATTACGGGCATGATTCGACAGAATAAGGGAACTGTAGAGGTGCTTGGAGAAAAACCCTGGAACAATCCATCGCTGAATGCAAAGATAGGTTATTGCCCTGAGCACGAGATGCTCTATCCATGGATGAGCGCAAAAGAATTTCTTATTGCAATGGCAAAAATGCATGGTTACAGCCACAGCGAGAGCGAAAGAAGGGCATATGAATCTCTCGAAATGGTGGGGCTGAGCAAAAAAGACATGGAAAGGAAAATAAAGGGGTATAGCAAAGGCATGAAGCAGAAGGTGAAAATTGCCCAATCAATTGTGCATGAACCTGAACTTCTAATTCTCGATGAGCCGCTTGCAGGCACAGACCCGATAGGCAGGAAAACCATCATCGAATTAATAAGGGAAATGGCAAAAAATGGCATTCATTCCATAGTGAGCAGTCACGTTCTCTATGAGATAGAGAAATTGACGGAACAGGTTGTGCTCATTAACGATGGGCAGACAATTGCGGCGGGCAATGTACATGAGATAAGGAAACTCATAGACAAACATCCCCATACGGTAAACGTTACCACGAGCAATGCCCGAAAACTGGGAATGGAATTGATGAAAAAGGAGAGCGTTATATCTGTCAGCATTATCGACGAAAACCATCTTTCAGTAAAAACGCACAAGCCGGAAGTATTTTACAAAACGCTGCCGGAAATAATAGTCAGGAAAAAGTATGAAGTCAGTGAAATTTACAGCCCTGATGACAATCTTCAGGCTGTCTTCAAATATCTGGTGAAAAAATGAAAGGAGTTGAGTTAATCAAATTTACGGCAAAACAGTTATTTTCCTCCAGAAAAACATTTGTTTTGATTGCTCTATCATTTTTACCGATTGTTATAGTGGGTGCATGGATGTACCAGCCTGAAGGGAGCGCATCAGAATTGTTTTCAGGTGTTTTCATCGCCATATTCCTCCAGTTCATTTTGCTTATCATATCCCTGCTATATGGCACTTCGCTCATAAACAGCGAAATCGCCAATAGAACGATAAGTTATCTTTCCACAAGGTCTTTACGGCGGGAGGAAATTTTTCTTTACCGCTATATTGCCTCAATCCCCGTGGGTTTTCTAATCGTGGCTGTTCCTGTTGCAATTTGCCTCGCTTTGCTGGATATTCATACTGGCAGCATCAGCACCCTCAAACATCTTCCGGGCTACTATGCAATAATCCTCATCGGGTTCATCTGCTACAATGCATTCTTTGCCTTTCTCGGAGTTATGATGAAACGCCCCCTGATGGCTGGCCTTCTATTCGCATTTTTCTGGGAAATTTTGCTCGCCAATCTTCCTGGAAAGATACCTTACATGACATTGATGTTTTATCTCCGCTCCATGTCTCATCATATTGCAGATACCTCCTGGTCATACCAGATGGAGCCGTTCAGCACCGCCATGTCTGCTCTTGTAATTTTATCTGCAACAGCCGTCTTCCTTTTGCTGGGTATATTTGTATTCCGCAATAAGGATTTGGTGGAATGATGCGCATTCAGCCACCTCGTCATTGCCAGATTGATGCCTCTCCAGCAAAAGCATTATATAAAATTTTGCTTTAACAATCATGAAAAAAATATTGGTCATGGGCATTGTATTTTTTCTGTCATTGAGCGCTTCCCTGCAGGGCATATCTTACGTAAAGGATGGCAAAATCGAACCTGCCGCTGGCAACGGCGACGTTGACCCGACGGTTGACCTTTCCATCGATGTCATCATAAAGCGCGTGAGAACCCTCGACGTGGAAATAGGCAACCCTCCCACATTTTCCGTGGTGGTGAAGGTGGGAGAAGATGAATGGGAAAGCGAGAGCTACGAAGGCTTTGATATCATGAATTTGGGCACTGCGCATTTTAACATCCCTGACGATGCTGAAAAGGAAATCATAACCATAGAAGTTTTCAAAAACGGTGTTCAGGCAGATGTTGGCAACAGCAGCAATGATCTGGAAATCATCTACAGCAATCTGAATGGCAGTTGGTGGGGCGGAGATTTTATCGGTGATGACAGCGGCTACGGACATGCAGGTGGGTATGAAGATGGCATTGTAAATGAAAGCGACTGCGAGATATGGTTTGACGTGGTGCAGGATGACTATGACGGCGACGGGCTCGCCTACTGGGAAGAGGTCAATGTTTACGGCACTGACCCGATGCAAAATGATTTGGGGAGAGATGATGATAACGATGGCATTCCCATAGAATGGGAGGACAGATGGGGATACAACCCGTTTTCTTATGATGAACATTCGACGCTGGATGAGGATAACGACGGCATACAGAACTACGAGGAATATGTTATGTCAGAATGGTTTGCAGACCCGTTCCGCCAGGACATATACATAGAAAACGATTACATGGCAGAGCATGACGGAATAAAGCCGGTCATGCCGGAGGAATCGATACAGATGCAGTACTCCGCATTCACAAAACACAACATAATGCTGCTGATAGATGATGGCTTAATGGGGGGAAGCGAGGAAATACCCTACGAGGATGTTAACTGGGATTCCATAGACCAGATATACAAGGATTATTTTCTCCACAACGACAACAACAATCTGAGGAAGGGCATATTCCACTACGCCATAATCATGCACGAGTTCAGGGATTTCGGGCGTGGCGTAGGAGGATTCAACTTCAAAAGAGATGCCTTTGCCATATGCAGTGCCTACGTCCAGAAGTGGCGCCCGTGGGAGGAAGGCATGATAATCGGTCACGGCGGGACATACATGCACGAGTTAGGGCATCAACTCGGGCTGCCCCATCTGAGGGTATTTCCATGGCAGCCGTTATACTGGCTCTC
>JAGGSL010000059.1 GCA_021159125.1 Thermoplasmata archaeon | reverse complement strand
CTAGAATTTCATCTGCCAGTTTGCCGGTGAATTCCGGCGCAGATTTTGATACGCCTCTTTCTGTGATAAAATAATTCACATGGCGGATGTCAGCAACATCAAAATAAAAATTTTTTATTTCAACCCCTTCAGGCGCATCTTTCCATACTTCCCTGTCGTCTTCCTTTTTTATGAAAACAAACGGAAATGCCTTGTATGAAGAGGCAGCAACGTAAATCTTTTTGTTTCTCTCATTTGCATATGTTAGCAAGGGTGCTGTTCCTGCTTTGTTGACTATTCTGTTTTCAAGAATGGCATCTGCACCAATTAAAATCATGTCTGCTTCATCCGCCATAAAACCAAGGGCTGCATCTGTTGTGAGCACAACATCAATTCCTTTTCTTGCCAGCTCCAGCGCAAGTTTCCTTCCCTCGTATTTAGGGCGTGACTCGCTGCATATCACGCTGACTCCTTTATTTTTGCAGCCCTGTAGAATTTTGGATACGGTCGAGCTCCTGCTGTAAGTGAGAATGACCGAATTGCTTTTTACCGCATCTGTGCCATTCGATACGACCTTTTCATTTGCCACTGCCATTTTCTCCATGCTTTTCTCGTCGCCTAAAAAAGCAAAGTTTGCAATATTCCATATAGATGCCATTGACGGATATGCCGACAGCATTGAATAACACTTTTCAAAAAGCTCCTTTCTTCCAATGTATTTTTTAATGTGGGAAATTGCCTTTCGCTCTATTTCTGCAGCCCCCGAGATTTTGTCCTGCCTCTTCATTCTCCACCTGTCCCTGAATGGCAAAGTATATAATGGATTTATGCATAAAAGCATATGCTCAAATACAGCACGATTTCTGTTCCGAAAACTCTCCACGAAGAAATAAGAAGGACAGTTGTGGAAGACCCGAGAGTGGGCTATTCAAGCGTTGCAGAGTTTTCAAAGGAAGCGATACGCCTCCGCCTTGACGAACTCAAAATGGAGCTAAAGAGCAAAGATGAAAATCTGAAAGAATTGGAAGAAGTCGTAAAGAAAATTAAGAAACTTATAAAGTCCAATAAATAGTTAGCGTTGTTTCTCGAACACCTCCGGGTTCAAACAGTATTGGGGCATTTTACCATCAAGTGAGTCAATCAAATTTTTGGCTGCTATAACCGCCATCTTTGTTCTTGTTTCTATTGACGCAGAGCCAGCGTGGGGCGCAAGAACAACATTGTCAAGTTCAGCAAGCCCCGGCGTGAGCAAAGGCTCGTTTTCGAATACATCAAGGGCAGCACCCGCTATATCTTTATTTTTCAATGCTTCCACAAGTGCCTTTTCATCAATGCATTTTCCTCTTGCAGTGTTTATTAGATATGCAGAATTTTTCATCATTTTAAGCTCTTTTTCCCCTATGAGGTGGTATGTCTCTTCTGTCAGCGGCACATGAAGCGTTATGTAATCTGATTCTTTCAGCAACTCGTCAAGACCGACAAATTTTGCATTGCATTCTCTCTCAAAATCAGACTTCCTTTCCCTGCTGGTGTAAATTATTCGCATGTTGAATCCTTTTGCTCTTCTTGCGACTGCCTGTCCGATGCGCCCTGCGCCTATGATGCCAAGAGTTTTTCCATAAACGTCGTTTCCGAGAAGAACCATTGGCCCCCAGCCCTTGAATTTTCCTTCCCTCACCATTCTGTCGCCTTCAACGATTCTCCTTGCTATCGCCATAATCAGAGCCCATGTTAAATCTGCTGTCGTTTCTGTCAGAACGCCAGGTGTGTTGGAAACAGGTATTTTCCTTCGCGTTGCTTCCTCCATATCAATATTGTCATAGCCCACAGCGTATGTTGATATCGCCCTCAGCTTCGGGGCTGCATTAAACACGTCTTTATCTATCGGGTCTGTAAGAAGGCATAGCAATCCTTCTTTGTCTCTCACCTTTTCAATGATTTCTTCCTTTGACGGAGGAGCATCTCCTTCATATATTTCAATCTCATGTCTTTCTTCAAGCAGTTTTATGCCGTCCTCGGGAATTCTCCTGGTAAGGTATACCTTCGCCATGAGACGGTAACGCATTTTTTCTTCTTAATTTTTCGATAAGGTAATATATGTGCTCTTTTATATGCCATCATGGAGAAAACATCGCTTAATTTGGATGAGAATGTGGAAGGCCTTCTGTGCTATATACTGACATGGCTGACAGGTCTTATATTTATATTGATAGAGAAAGACAATAAATTCGTTCGTTTCCATGCCATGCAATCTTTGTTTACATTTCTGCCGCTGATGGTATTGGGCTGGATATTTGCGTGGATTCCGTTCTTCGGGTGGATTATTTCAGCACTCATATGGCTCCTCACGGTCATACTCTGGATTGTCCTGATGGTGAAGGCATATCAGGGAGAGAGATTTAAACTTCCCATTGTCGGCGACATAGCAGAGAAGAACGCATAGGCAACGACAACCTTTTATCCTTTTTTTTATTATCCCTATATGATAAACAACGTTACCTTCAGGAATAGCGAGGATGTGCTTGAATTTTTGGAAAATGACGGGAAAGACGTGAAATTTATTAACATCCTTTTTCCGGACATACTCGGGGAATTGCGAGGTTTTGGCATTCCCTCATATGAGCTTGAGAGTGCATTTAAAGAAGGGAAGGGATTTGATGGCTCTTCCATAGAAGGACTTGTGAGGATTGAAGAAAGTGATTTGATAGCTTTTCCAGATGCAAAGACGTTCCGCGTTCTTCCGTGGGATTATAAAGACTGGAATGGAAATCCTTACCGTGTGGGATGCATGTTCTGCGATATTATGAATCCCGACGGCAGCCACAGCCCTGGCGATACCAGATATACTCTGAAAAGAACATTGGAGAAGGCCGAAAGCCAGGGCTTCAACTCTTTTATGGTGGGGCCAGAGATGGAATTTTTTCTCTTTGAAAATAGCGAAAGTCCACTGCCATTGGATAAAGGAGATTATTTCAGCATAGGCATTGGTGACCCTTATGAAAACTTGAGAAAAAATATAGCCCTCGGATTGTTGAAGATGGGAATTGTCACTGAGTACGGGCATCATGAGGTCGCACATTCACAGCACGAAATAGATTTGAAGTATGCCGACGCCCTTGAAATGGCTGATATGGTCATGCTTTCCCGTTATGTTGTAAAGGAATTTGCCAGGATGGCTGGTTTATACGCAACATTCATGCCCAAACCTCTCGAAGGAGAAAATGGTAGCGGGATGCATGTCCACCAGTCTTTGTGGAAGGGCGGTGAGAATGCATTCTTTGATGAAAAAGGGGAATATCTTATCTCTGACATTGCAAGAAGTTATATCGCAGGTCTTATGACGCATGTGCCGGAAATCACCTCTGTTCTAAACCAGTGGGTGAATTCTTTCAAGCGCCTTGTTCCGGGATATGAAGCGCCTGTATACATCGTATGGGGACAGAGAAACCGCTCGGCACTTGTGCGCATCCCGGAATACAAGCAGGGGAAGGAGAATGCAACCAGAATAGAGTTGAGAAGTCCCGATCCTGGATGCAATCCCTATCTCGCCTTTTCAGTCATGCTGGCAGCAGGGTTGAAAGGCATAGAGAAGGAATATGAGCTGCCGCCGCCCTGCGAGAAAAATATCTATTCTGTGGATGGGAGAGGAGAAATAAAAATGCTTCCGAAGAACCTGAGCGAGGCGATAGAAATCACGAAGAAAAGCGATGTGGTGAGAGAAACTCTTGGTGACCACCTTTTCAAAAAATTCATTGCAAACAAGGAGGCAGAGGTAGCAGGTTACAGGCGAGAGATGGGACATAAATATGATGCCACAGTAAGTCCGTTTGAGATAGAGCATAATCTTTCCAGGCTATAAACAAATTTATATTTTGGCGGCATATAACAGGGCAATGTACGATGCCAGGAGTGTTGAGAATGCAAAGAAAATCCTGAACAAAGAGAATATCAAATGGGTTCAGGGTCATTTTGTTGATGTTATGGGAAACCTCAGGGTTTTTTCCATGCCTGCAAAAACATATCTGGAAGATGCAATATGGAAAGAGGGGATAGGTTTTGACGGCTCGTCGGTTAAAGGGTTTGTGACCGTAGAGCAATCAGATATGATAGCTCTTCCTGATGCTGGAACGATTTTGCCCCTCCCGTGGTTTTATGAAGGAGGGGTGGCAAGAGTCGTTATGGATGTTCTGGATGTGGATACATACGAATATTTTCCGGGAGACCCACGCCATATTGCGAGGAGGGCAATGCAGCTCACCGAAAGCATGGGTTACAGCAGCATAGAACTTTCCCCCGAACTGGAATTTTATGCATTCAAAAAATCCAACCTGCCTGAAGGTAGTTCCAGCGATTTAGAAGCACTTATGCAGGGAGTGGAGCAAATACCGAAGGGTAAGCATCCCGTTCTGGGCATAAAGGAAAAAGAAGGTTATTTTGCCTCTCCTCCGACAGATTCTGCAGAGTCATTCAGAAATAAGCTCTCGGAAGCCCTGATATCGTCAGGATTTGACGTAAAATATCACCATCACGAAGGGGGCGCATGGCAGCAGGAAATAGAAATAAAGGCACTGCCAGATGCTGTTAAGGCAGGAGATGCCTCCATATTTTTCAAGTTCCTTGCAAAGATAATGGGCTCAATGGAAAATCTGCTCATCACATTTATGCCAAAGCCCCTTCCCACAGATGCAGGAAACGGGATGCATGTCCATATGGAACTCTTTAAAGGCAAAAAATCTGCTTTCTTCGATGAGAATGATAAATACATGCTATCGCAGACGGCACGATATTTTATAGGGGGCATATTGGAACATGCAAAAGGGATGACGGCCATAACAGACCCCACAACAAATTCATACAAACGTCTTATTCCTAACTTTGAGGCACCGATAAATATTGCATGGGCGGTTTACAATAGAAGCGCGCTTGTGAGAATTCCGAACAGGGCAGGAAAATACAACTCAATAGATATAGAAGCACGTCATCCCGACCCGTCTGCAAACCCATATCTCACATTTGCTGTTCTTATCCATGCAGGCATGGACGGCATAAAGAAGAAAATTGACCCGGGGGAGCCTGTAGAGAAAAATATCTATTCCATGAACAAAAGGGAGTTGAAGAAGCACAACATAAAGAGACTTCCTAGAACGCTCCACGAGGCCATAGAAGAATTTGAAAGCGATGAAGTGGTTCAGAGGGCGCTGGGCAAGCACGCCTCTCAGGCATTTGTCGACATAAAGGAGGAGGAATGGAATGATTTCCTCTCCCAGATATCCACGTGGGATTACAGAAAGTACTTTAATGTATAATCTGTAATCTGTAACTCTCGCCTGTATATGAATATCTACAT
>JAGGSL010000089.1 GCA_021159125.1 Thermoplasmata archaeon | reverse complement strand
TGGAATTGAAAAATTTAAATGTGTGGGTAAATTTTTATAGAAAAATGACATGAGGAGATGATGAAAAAACTCGCACTTGTTATGCTTCTCATATTTATAGCAGGGATGATGCCGCTTTTCCCCACAGCAAGCGCATCAGGGGGTGAGGTTCATGTGGCATACTTTTATGCAGCTGATTGCAGGACTTGCGTAGAGGCAGAGCCGCTCATTAAATCCATTGAGGAAAATTTTTCTTTTGTGAAAATTGAGAGATATGACGTAAATGAATACTACTCACTGTACGATGACATATGCGAAAAATACCATGCTGACCATGCCATCCCCACTGCTTTTATCGGGAATAAATGGTATCATTTTGAGGTCGAAGAAGGAAATATAAACGAAACGGTCAATGAATTCAAGAAAACCATACAGGAGTATGAAGATATCGGGGGCGTTGAATCTCCTGTAAAAGATGGAAGCAAAATAGTGTTCCCGAGGGAAGTGTGCATACTTCAGTTCTATAATTTCTCAAATGAAAATGAGTCGCTGGAAGCATCAAAATTTAAAGAAGCATTTGAAGAAAATATTACCTATGTAAAAATAGACGAACTCAACACATCTCTTGGCATAAACATGGATAACTTTGAGAATATATGCGAACTCACCAATGAAAATGTAAGTTTGCCGGCAGTGTTTGTTGGAAATGCCTCATTTCATATGGACGACAAAAATATAAGCAGGGCTGTGGAGGAAGGCAAAAAGTTTGAGCTGACGGGCGTGCAATGCCCGGAATGGAAGGGCATATGCATAGTCTTTTTTTACAACCCTTTATGCCATGAATGCACGGAAGCAAAAGATAAACTGGAAGGTATGAATTCAAGATACCCCATCAACATACAGGAATATAGCACCTTATCTCCTGAAGGAAGCGACATGCTTTTCAAATATTATGATGCGTTCAATATTTCTGATGAAGAAATGGGTTCTTTTGCAATATTTATCGGCGATAAGTATTACTACAAGCTATCTCAGTTTGACGAACTCGAGCAGGAAATAAAAAAATATGTTGATACAGGGCTTCCGTGCCCCAATCCGTCAGAGGAAGGAAATGCCGAAAAGACACTGAAGGGCTTCACCGTTCTTACTGTCATGGCAGGCGGGCTTGTAGACGGCGTAAATCCCTGTGCATTTGCCACACTGATATTTTTTGTGGCCTATATGGAGAAAGTCAGGCACAGCAAAAAGACGCTTCTCTCAATAGGCCTGCTATTTTCTATGGGTGTATTTTTCGGGTACTTGCTGATAGGAGTCGGGTTGATGGAGTTTTATTACGGGATTGATAAAATCGGGGCGATTTCGAAGTACATATATGTATTCGCCGGAGTATTTGCATTGATACTTGCTGCTTTCAACGTCTGGGACTATTTCAGAATAGAAAAGGAAGAAAAAACATTGCTTCAGCTACCAAAATTTTTGAAAAGGAGGAGAGGCAGACTAATAAAAATCCTGACTGAAGATAGGGGCATCGCCCTGCTGTCTGTTATCGCTTTTGCCACGGGACTTGGCATCTCGATGCTTGAATTTGTATGCACAGGCCAGGTGCTCTTTCCAATAATGGCCGTGATAAAGAGTTCTTCTCCTCTAAAAATGATCGCTTTCGGCTATCTAATTTTGTATAACACAATGTTTATCCTTCCTCTTCTTGCAATACTCGCCCTGTTTTATAAGGGATATTCATCAGAAAAACTTGGGGAGATGCAAAAAAGAGGACACGGGACAGTGAAGCTTATGACAGCCCTCATACTTGCCGTTGTGGGAATCTATATGCTCCTCTACATTATGTGAAGTGAATGAAAAATTTTTTAAACCGCTCTCAGAGGGGCAAAAATCTTTTTAATAATGCAGCATTGTTAAATGAATGAAGACTGCCCCCCGTAAATTTATAGATGTCAATGAATCAGGTAGGGCAATCTTTGACGAAACTTCAAAAGGTGCCTCTTCCCTGTGCCTCCAGTGTAGGGGAACAAAACTGCTGTGTGGAAAGGAAAGATGCCCCATCCTTGTAAAATTTTACTCAAGCGTAAAAACAAAGCCCCTTATCGACTCCACATCGCTGCACGGTTCCACTCCCCCGTCAGTATTTGTCGGAAGGGAGGGTTACCCAAAAGTGAACATAGGCCCCATGCTGCCTCCGATCAGGGGCGATACCGCCTTCATAGACACGCCGGAGCAATGGGTTGGAAGAAAAATTGATGATATCGTCGATTTCAGAATGAAACTTGTCAGGGGAAAATACCGCACCTCCATACGCAATTTTTCCGGCAAAATCGTAGAATTTACGAGGGAAATTGCACTTGCGGCACGCCCTGTCGACATGGAGGTCATATTCGAAAAAAAGCCCCGTGGGAATATAGCCTTATATGATGAAGTCCAGCCGCATGGACCATCTGCTCCGATAAAAAAGGTCTGGCTTGAAAATCCGAAGGTTGAGCCCCGCATAGAAAAGGCGTATTACGACGGCGACTTAAAGGCAAAAGATGCGCTAATCGAGCTGTACAAGAGAGGGGTTCTCATCTCAAGAATTCAAAAAGCTTTTTCTGTCGGTGCATTTGGAGTGGAAGAAAGAAGAAAATTCGTGCCAACAAGATGGAGTATCACTGCTGTTGACTCAACAATAGGAAACGAGATAAAAAAGAAGGTGAAGGAATATCCTTTCATAAACGAGTACAGGATTTATGAAACGCAAAGCCTTGATAACAGGTGGCTTGTGCTCATGTACCCCTCTGCCTGGCAATATGAATTAATAGAAGCATGGTATCCCAACACCACGTGGAATCCATCAAAAAGGCAGATTGTAATTTTCGGCGACCACGAATTTTACAAGGGAAGGAGTACATATGCAACGATAGGCGGATGTTATTATGCGGCACGGCTTGCGACAGCAGAGGCATTGAACAGGGAAAGAAGACAGGCTGGAGTTGTTGTGCTGAGGGAGATACATCCCGGCTATATAATGCCTGTGGGCGTATGGAATGTGAGAGAGCATGTAAGAGATGCCCTCAGGAAGGAGCCCCGCAAATTTGAAACTTTTCAGCAGGCATTGGCTTATATTTCCGGAGCAATGGACATTCCTCTCAAAAGATGGATTGAAACCAGCGAGTTGATAAAAGATAGATTGCATCAGCGTCGCATTGAAGATTTTGTGGAACCATGACAAAAGAAAAGTGGTGCAAGACAGCCCTTACGCCATCAAAACTTCCAGGACTAGATTATTCTCTCAATCCCTATTCAGGATGCGCACATGCATGCAAATATTGCTATGTGCCAAATGTCATTCATGTGGAGAGAGAGAAGTGGAACGAGGTTTATGCAAAAATAAATATTCCCACTGTACTGCAGAAAGAACTGCGGAGGAAAAAGAAAGGGATTGTGGGCATATCCACAGTGACAGATGCCTACCAGCCTGCAGAGAAAGAATATGAGCTGACAAGAAAGTGCCTCCTCGTATTGCTCAAAAAGGATTTTCCCATAGACATACAGACAAAATCCGACCTTGTGCTCAGGGATATAGAAATCATAAAAAAATTCAGCAGGGCAGCAGTCGGCATCACCATAACTTCCCTGAACGATGAGGATGTGAGATTGCTCGAGCCCGGGGCGCCATCAGTTAAAAAAAGGCTTGATGCAGTCAGAGAACTGTCCGAGAAGGGCGTATATGTCTACATTTTTTTTGGACCTGTGTTTCCCGATATAGGGGTGGACGAAGTGGGGAGATATGTTGAAACATTTATTGATGCAGGAGCAAAGGAGATAATGATTGATTCGCTCCATTTAAAGAAAGGCATTCTTGAAAGCGTTCTCTCCGCTCTTCCTGACAAAAAAAGGGAAGTTTTCAGGGAAAGACTGAAGGGAAATTATTATTATGAGATACTTGATGAAATGAGAGATAAATGCAAGGGGAAAATTGTCCTGAGGGAGGCATTTTGATGTCTAAAAATATTATATCAAAACTTGCATGGATTGATGCCCGCATAGAACTTGACATACTCCATCCCATATTTTTGAAGAGTGTGGCGGATGAAATACCTATTAGAGAAGACAGTAGGGTTATAGATATTGGATGCGGGATGGGGTGGGCATGCCGCCATATTGCAAGGAGATATGAGAATGCAGAAGTGGTTGGAATAGATCTGTCAGAAGATGCAATATTAAAAGCAAGGAAACTGAATTCAAAATATGGCTTCAAGAACATATTTTATGCTGTCGCCAGTAGCGAGTCAATCCCATTTCCAGATAACTATTTTGACTACGCTATGGCCTTTGTCTCCTTCTCATGGTGGAAAAACATTGACAAGAGCATGAGCGAAATTAGGAGAGTGCTAAATCACGGTGGCGAGTTCTACCTTCTGGACATATACGGGGGAGGGTTGGGAGGAATATTTGCCAGGGTGTCAAACGCTCTCCTGACCTCCAAAGAAAAAATTTATTCTGTAGATGACTACAGAAAATTCATGGAAAAGGCATTTTCTGGGGTATGGCAAAAGAAGGTAAAACCCTTCAGATGGGGGGTTCTAACAGTCGGAAAAAAAGTTGATTGACTCAACATCAAAAAGACGGACGAAAAGTATAAGAATAAGTTATTTATTTAGTATACTGAAGGGATGAGATGCAAAAGGAGGAAATAATTCAGCTCCATACCCTATTTGCCCAGATAAAGAATGAGCTGGAGAGGCAATCTTCGAGGCAGAATGAGGCATTCGAAGAGTACGAAAAATTAGGCGTGCTGCCCCACCATGTGCACAAATCAAAGGATGACCACAAAAAGGCAGTGTTTATACTTGGTAAGGGAATAGCGCTCGAATTCTCCCACGACAAGTATTCTGGAGCAGGCAGAGTGGCAGAGAGGCTGGCACGTATGGAAGCAAGAATAAGATAAAAAAGGAGAAGCAAACGCCCCCATTTCCTGTTTATCAATAGCTTTAAGTAGGATTATACTTTTAACCTTACAATGACAGGAAAAGTTGCCATATCTCTCTTTATAGTGATGATGTTTTTAGCCGGAAATGCTGTATATGTAAACGGCGATACAGAAAGCAGGCATATCTCGTTAAATTTTTCTTCCCCTGAAATAGAAATCGATGGCAAATATGCCTCTCTGACCTTCAAAGGCACCCAAAATTTGTCATCCCCCGGCTATCCTTCAATGCCTTACAAATCAGAAGTTCTGACATTCCCGTTTGGAACCAGAATAGAGAGCATTGACGTGAAAGTTGACAACATACAAACAATGCATATCGGCAAAAAAATAATTCCTGCTGCTGAGCCTGTAAGGGCGGACATGAGCAATGCAAAGTTGATAAGAAAGGAAGGAGAGATATA
>JAGGSL010000159.1 GCA_021159125.1 Thermoplasmata archaeon | reverse complement strand
CCCAGGGCCAGTAATAAATTCTTAAGGAAATTAAATAGGTTTTCATTTCGTTTTATAGATGGTAAAATCAATTTTCATACAAGATATAATTCAGCATATACAGATGCTGAATTGCTTAACTCTCTTATTTATCTCTCTATCAGGAATAGATATCCAGAGAGCGGCTGTAAAAGATTGAGGAAAATATCCAATAAAGATATACCAGATGCCGATACTTTTTATGGAAGGATAAAGAAAAAGAGTATGCAAGAAGTTATAGATGAATTTATGAATATACAAAAAGACATAGTTGTAAAAATTAGGAAAAAAATTAGGAATAAAAGGATAATTGCTTTCATTGATGAGCACGAAATTCCATGGTATGGAGACCCAAATCCATATGTTATGGGAACAAATAACTTCAATGGAACAACGTTATGCTTCAAATATATCACAATAAATGCTCTTGTTAATAGCCACAGAATATGCCTATTTGCTTTACCTGTAACACCATTCTCAAGAAAAGATAAATTAGTGGATGAATTAGTGAGTGTTGCTAAGAAATGGTTTAAGATAGGATTGATTCTATTTGATAGAGGATTCTCAAAGGACAGTAAAATTTTGAAAGTGATTGAGAAACATGGTTTAAAGTATCTCGCTCCGATGGAAAAGAGAGATAGAATCAAAAGAATAGCAAATTTTGGAGATGGGGTAAATCCATTTTACCATACAAATTATGAATTTGGAAAGGAAAAAGCCAGAGTGAACCTATTTTTCGTTTGGAATGAAAAATATGAAAAAGAAAAATGGAAAAGATATCATGTTTTCTGTACCAATATAGATGTGACAAAAGCAAATTTGAAACATCTTGCAGAATTATATGGGAAGAGATGGAATATTGAGAATTTTTACAGAGATGCTGAAAACAATTTCATGGCTAAAACAAAAACAGCCAATTTTACCACAAGATATTTCTTTTTCCTTTTCATGTCTCTTTTATACAATCTATGGTATTTTGGAAGGGGGTATTATCCAATAACAGCTGAAGAATGGAAAGATTTGATTGAGGATGAATTTAGAAGAGATAGCAGAATAAAAACGATGCTTGACATGATAATTCAACTGAAATTGTTTTATTTCTCTTCCTTTTATAGAGACAGGAGTATCTTCTGTGATTATCCCATAAGATATAACCAGATTCTGGAATAAATTTATTCCAACCATTTATTCTGGATGAAAACATCTATTTTCATCCAGAATTGTTGGTGTAAAAGGATGCAATAAAGGATGCAACAACAATTCATTGATCAACATGCGGAGATACTGATTTTCCCTAAAAACTTTTAATGCCCTATCTATTTCAATATGCCACGATGATGATGAACGCTTCCTGAACCATGAAGAGAAGATGGGCGGACTGAGTGGCTACTATTTTATACCCCGATTTCATTATTCTGATGATGGGATATACTACCGTCTATCCGGGAAATAAAAATTTTGATAAGAAGGCTCTGGAAGAAATCGAGGCGGTAATTCCTCATGGGGTATCTGTCAAAGAATCTGACAGAGTCATCTATTCGAAGGACTACTGGCCCATAGCATTGAGATGGCATCTTGATGGCAAACTGCCAGCACTACCTGACTGCATCGTCTGGCCGGAAAATGAAGAGCAGGTGGCCGGGATAATAAAAATTGCTAACGAGAAGCATGTGCCTGTGGTGCCGTACGGTGAGGGCTCGGGCGTTCTAGGAGGTGCTGTCCCTGTAAAAGGGGGCATTGTCGTCGACATGCGAAAAATGGATAAAGTAATTGCCATAGACGATGAAAGCCTCATGGTTACCGTCCAGGCAGGCATAAACGGCATGAACCTGGAGCGCTATCTAAATCACAATGGATATACAATGGGACATATTCCCCAGAGTTTATATTGCTCCAGCCTGGGAGGATGGCTTGCGTGCAGGGCTGCAGGGCAATTCTCGACCAAGTATGGCAAGATAGAGGATATTGTTATTGCAATGAAAGCTGTTCTTGCAGACGGCTCGATAATCAGCTCAAAGGCGGTTCCCCGCACATCTACAGGTCCCAGAGTTGAACGCCTGCTGCTGGGTTCCGAGGGAACGCTGGGCATAATAACTGAAGCAACGCTGAAAATATGGCCCTATCCCGAAGAAAGGGCGATGCTTTCCTTCACCTTCGATGACATTTCTCATGCTTTAGAAGCAGTGAGAAAAATAATGCGCAAGAATGTTTATCCCGCGGTTGTGCGTATCTATGATGAGAATGAAACGCTGCGCCATTTTCAGGTGAAAAACAAATGCATGCTCATCCTTCTCATGGAAGGTGCGAAAGAGCTCGTGGAGCTGGAAAAAAGCATATCGCTCAATATATGCAAGGAAGAGGGCGGAGAGGAGAGGGGCGACGGGCCGGTAAAGCACTGGCTCGAAACCCGCTTTAATGTGAAGGAAAGCTCCGAATTCGTGCCCAAAGGATTCGTTTTTGATACTGTAGAAGTTTCAACATCATGGAAAAACGCTCTTGCCCTTTACAGGGCGGTCATCAAAGCAATGCGCGGAGTTGACGGCGTCGTCGTCGCTTCCGGCCATGCTTCCCATTTTTATCCGCAGGGCGTGTGCTTCTATTTCACTTTCGGCGGTCTGCCTTTAAAGCATTCAACGCCTTTCAAATTTTATGAATCCGTGTGGGATTCTATAATGGATGCATGCCTCAGGCAGGGTGGTTCTATAAGCCATCATCACGGCATAGGGCTCATGAGGGCAAAGTGGCTGAATAAGGAGATGGGCGCCCGTTTCGAAATGCTGGAAAAAATAAAGAGGGCGATAGACCCTGGCAAAATAATGAATCCCGGTAAGATGGGAATCGGCATGGAGGAGGGTGAAAATGAAGGATAAGTATGCATGGGTCATGGATGCACTTTCGAAGGCACCGCTGCTCACAAAGGCAAGGGCTGTCAAGCATTTCCTGATGGGCAGGAACGATTACATTAAAAAAGAAAGGCATGCAGATATGGATGCTGTCATAAAATGCGCTCTCTGCCCGAATATGTGCAAGTTTGACTGCCCCGTGCTGGCTGCAGAAAAAAATGATGCCGTGTCACCATCAGGAAAAATGCGTCTTGCCTATTTCATAGAAGCAGGCTATCTCTCATCAGATGACGCTTTTGAGGACATGTACAAATGCACGGGATGCAACGCATGCGCTCAGTGGTGCCCTTTTGACTTTTCTGTCGGCGATTTGTTGAAGGGCGTGAGAGAGGACATTGCGGAGATGGGAAAGGCGCCGCCAGATATTGTTGAAATAAAGGAAAAGCTGGAGGAAAGGCATGTCATGTATGAAGGCGAAAGAAAGGATTATGGCGGACATGAGCATGGCTCTGTCCTTTACTTCATGGGCTGCGAGGTTTCATCTCACCGGGATGAGATAGCAAATTCTATGATAAAAATTTTTGAGAGCATCGGAGAAGATTATGCATTGATGGATGAGGAGTGGTGCTGCGGCTCGCCCATGCTGAACCTTGGCTTTACTGAACAATTCAAAAAATTTGCAGAGCATAATGTCAGGGCTATAGAGGAAAGCGGCTGCGAGGTTATGGTCTGCAGTTGCCCCACATGCACACACATTTTTAGAGACATATACCCCCAACATGGGTTCAACATAAAGGCAAGGATCATGCATTCCTCCGAATATCTCCTGGAAATGGCTGAGAAAGGGCGCATAAAGTTGAGAGGGGAAAGCAAACAGGCAGTTTACCATGACCCGTGTGTTCTTGTGAGAAAGCTCGGCATAGAGGAGGAGCCCAGAAAGCTCATGGCTCGTGCAGGCGTGGATTTAAAAGAGGCGGAATTTCACGGAAAGGATACGAAATGCTGCGGGAGGGGCAGCGGGCTGGAGTCAACAAATGAGGACATAGCGAAAAAGATAGCAGATGCAAGGATAGAGGAGTTGAAGCAGCATGGTGATGTAATAATCACTGCATGTCCAACCTGCAAGAGCGCTTTTGAGGAGGGCGGGGCGGAGGCATATGACATATCGGAAATAATTGCAATGGGCATGGGGAATAAAGATGAGTGACAGCAGGATAAGGAAAAAGGCGGAGAGAATCATTCGCAAAAAATTTGGGGGGATAAGCGTTAAAGTTGAGGACAGGGTTGTTTATCTTGGCGGAAAGGTGCAGTCATTCGAAGATTTTATTGCCATAGGCTCATCTATCGGAAAAATAAAGGGCGTGAGAGGCGTTGTAAACAACATATCATATCCTGGCAAAAAAGAGAGGAAAAAGAAGGAGGGCAGGAAGAAGAAGATAGGAAAGGCAGACGTTGTAATAGTTGGCGGGGGCGTTGTCGGATGCTTCATAGCAAGGGAGTTGTCCCGTTATGACCTGAATATCGTGCTTGTTGAAAAGGGTGAGGATGTTGCTGTCGGCACAACAAAAGCAAACAATGCAATGGTTCACACGGGCATAGGGGAGAAGATGGGAACTCTGAAGCAGAAGTTGTGCGTTGAAGGGCATCGGATGTACGAAAAAGTTGCCGAAGAACTGAAAGTGCCGTACAAAAAATGCGGTATGTGGATAATAACCACGGAGCATACCCTTGAGCATTACCGCATTCCCTCGTTCATTGCCAATTTTGTTTCAAAGCACGTCATACCTTACATCGTTTTGAGGCGGGGGAAAAAGCTCGGCATACCGATGGAAATTGTCGGGCGAAAGGAATTGCTGGAGAAGGAGCCGTATGTTACCAAAAAGGCGCTTGCCGCCGTGTATTCTCCCACCTACGGGGTGACATGTCCTTATTATCTCACGATTGCGCTCGCCGAGAATGCAATTGAAAATGGAGTGGAGGTCATGCTCAACACGGAGGTTGTTGACATAGAAGTTGAAGGAGGTAGGGTGAAATCGGTTGTAACAACAAAAGGAACAATAGATGCGGATTTTGTAATCAATGCTGCGGGGCTTTTTGCAGATGAAATTGCCGAAATGGCAGGGGCAAGGGAATACACCATACATCCGAAAAAAGGCTCCACTTTGCTGTTCGACAGGGAATACGGCCATTATGCGAACCATTCGATGTCAATGCTTAAATTTCCGAGAATGGAGCATTACAAGGGCGGGGGGATCATGCTGACTGTTGACGGCAACATACAGTGGGGACCAACCATTGCAGAAGTTGGTGATAAAGAGGATAGGGCGGTGACATCAGAGGAGATAGAGCAAATATTCCAGTATTTCTCTCCCCTTATGCCATCTTTTCCGAAAAAGGCGGTTATTGCATATTTTGCAGGGCTGAGAGCTGCTACTTTCACAGAAGATTTTTTCATTGAGCCGTCAAGAAAAGTTAAGGGATTTGTGCATGTGGCGGGAATACAGTCGCCCGGGCTGGCTGCC
>JAGGSL010000069.1 GCA_021159125.1 Thermoplasmata archaeon | reverse complement strand
AAATAAAATCTGGAAAGGGCAAAGATTGGATAATACTCGTGCACGGGCTCGGAGAACACTGCGGGAGATACAAGCAGCTGATAAAAATGTTCAATGATGAAGGCTTTGCTGTTTATACCTTTGACTGGCCGGGCCATGGAAAAAGCGGAGGGAAGAGAGGGTATGCAAAAGTTGAAGATGGCATCCGCATAATAGACGAGATAGTGGATGAAATAGGCGAAAAGCCTGTCATCTTCGGGCACAGTCTTGGCGGATTAACAGTCGTAAGATATGCCGAAGTTCATCCCGATAAAATTAAAGGCACAGTTGCATCTGCGCCTTCTATTGCAAAACCCAGGGATACATCAAAATTTTCGGTTGGGCTTGCCAAGTTTTTGGGCATTATTTTGCCCAAAATGACCATCAACAACACAATAGACCCCCATACGCTGTCCCGGAACGGAGAAGCGGTTAAAAATTACATAGACGACCCTCTTGTTCATGACCGCATTTCTCTTGCGCTTGCAAGATCACTTTTTGTCAATATCGAAAAAGTGAATGAAGAGGCAGGAAAGATAACAAAGCCACTGCTTATTTTAAATGGCACGGAGGATGTGCTTTCACCCATAGAGGGGGCAAGAAACTTCATGAAGAAGTTGAAAATCAAAGACAAAACACTGAGGGAATTTGAAGGAGCTTACCACGAAATATTTGAAGACCCTGAGTGGGCAGATGAATTCCACAAAACAATAGTTGAATGGATAAAATCACATGCGTGATTGCTAAATTCTTTCCGCGCTCCGTGTAGCAATAACATTTACCCCTGTGCCTGCGACGTCCTCAACTATGATATCTCCCACATTTACAGGCGGCTCGACTTCGACTTCTGCCAGAGAATCAATGACTTCCCTGATGCGCTCTTTTGGAACAGGCTTTTCTGTTTTTACAGAAATGACCGGGAGATTGCAGTCCCTGCATTTCACAACGCTGATAACAATCCTTGAAGGGGCTTCCACTTCCTGCCTTGCATACATCTCGCCCCTCGGGCATGAATTCCCCTCGATTCTGATAATCTTATTTTTTTCAATGGATACCTCCATCCTGCAGCCCAGCGGGCATAAAATGCAGGTCATTTTTTTAATTTCCATCTGCACACCTCAGAGTGAGTTCGTCTATACCTGCAGTCTCTTGCTTTTTCAGATTGACTATTATCATCTCACCTGGCATGACGGCTCTTTTTCTTACCCTCTTATCTATTTCAGGAAATTCCACAACTGCATCCCTGACAGGTTTCTTCACCCTTGCATAAATTTTCACATCCCTTCCCCCGCTTATGTGATGGGGAAACACAAGGCGTATGTTCTCCCCTTTTCTGATTGGCTTCCAGTCTGATGGCATGTTCCCTTCAATAAAAAGATGGGCGCCTATCGCCGCCTGCTCGCCCTGCTCCGCCGCATAGTCCACATAGTCGTTTATCGCCAGCGCGTTCCCGGCAACGAATATTCCCGGCAGCGACGTCTCCATGTACTCATTCACAACAGGGCCCTTGGTTGAGGAATCGATGTCAATATCGGCCTCTCTCAATTTTCCGATGTTGGGAACAAGCCCTGCGGCGAGAGCGACTGTATCGCAATCTATCTCCTTTTCTGAATTTTTGATTGCCCTGAACGACTCATCGACTTCAGCCAGAATTACTCTCTCAACCCTCTTCTTTCCAACTATGCGGGTCACCATATGGCTCGTGAGAAGAGGTATGCCAAAATCTTCAAGACATTGAACCACATTTCTCTGCAATCCGCCGGGGTACGGCAGCATCTCCACAACAGCCTTGACATCTGCCCCTTCAAGCGCGAAACGTCGTGCCATAATAAGCCCTATGTCCCCCGAGCCGATGATTACAACAGATTTGCCGGGCATTATGCCGTAAATGTCCATCAGCGTCTGCGCCTCTCCTGCAGTATACACTCCGCTGACTCTGTCTCCCGTTATGCCTATTTCATATGCATGCCTTTCCCTTGCACCTGCAGCATAGAGAATGGTTTTTGCACGTATCTGCGTAATCCCGGCTGGCATAACCACGCTTACCATATTCTCCGTATCAGATACATGCCTTATGCCCTCAACATGAGCATGCGTGTAACATTTTATTCCGGTGAGCTTAACCTTCTCAATCAGCCTCTCCGAAAATTCAGGTCCCGTAAGGTTCTCCCCGTAATAAAAATTCCCGAAGCCGGGATGTATGCACTGCATGGGAATTCCTCCGATACGTTCGCCGCTTTCAAGGACAACGACATCCATGCCAAGCTCTGCGGCTTTTACGGCGCCGGCCAGCCCCGCCGCCCCCCCTCCTATGACCGCCATATCGTACGTCCTGCTTTTCATTTTGCTACTGCTCTCAGCCTTCATCTTTTTCCCTCCTCTGAAGTACCTTGATATCGCCTATGCCGTATTCCGTGCCGTCTCCTTTAAGCGATACCTGCCAGAGCGGAATGCCTGCCTCCCTGGAAATAATGGATGCAATTCTCGAGCGACAGAAAGAGCCCTGGCATTCGCCGAACATCGCAAGCGTCCGAAACTTTATGCTGTCCATTGTAATGCCTGCCCCGAGCTTTCTTATCCTTTCTATTGCCTCCACCACTTCTCCTTCCGTAACTTCCTTGCACATGCAAACCACGTTGCCGTACTGCGGGTTCCGATTTATGAGATGTTGCTTCTCCGAATCAGAAAGGCGGGAGAAACGCTTCATACCTTTCCTGAAAGGATTCCATCCCTCCTTTTCAGCCATGCGCAAATCAAGTTTTTCTTCCATCAGCTTTGCCACATATTCCGCTATTGAAGGGGCTGCGGTCAGGCCAGGCGAGCGTATGCCCGCAACATTCACAAATCCCCACGGGCTTTCATATGCCCGGATTATATACTTCCCATCAGGCGGCTCGGGACGCAGCCCTGCAAACATTTTTGAAACTTTGTTTCTGGGAGGCAGTGATGCAAGAAATTTTCGGGCATTCTCCCATATGTAATCAAGCCCCTCTTCCGTTGTTGAACGCTCTTCCTTTTCGTCAAAATCCAGGTCTTCGGCAGTGGGCCCCAGCATCAGGTTCCCCTCAACCGTGGTCACGGCATACACGCCCTTCGTTTTTTCCGTGGGCGTCATATGAACTATTCTTTTTACCTTTGGCATGGCATCATCGCTGAACAGATAATACTGCCCTTTCCTGGGGCATATTTTGAAATCATCTATTCCCGCCATGCCGGAAATTTCATCTGCAAAAAGCCCTGCAGCGTTTATGGCAACATCCACCTTCATGAATCCCCTGTTTGTTTCCAGCCCTCTGAGCTTTCCATCGCCCACAGCTATGCCCTTCACCTCCGTATTCAGATGCATTTTCGCCCCATTATCGGCAGCGTTTTCAGCCAGAGCGATGCATGCCTCCCATGGCTCGATTAATCCCGCTGCAGGCGCCCATAGAGCAGCTATAGCATTTTCATTCACATTCGGCTCAAGTTTTTTGATTTCCTCACGACCCATTATTTCAAGCCCTTCGACGCCGTTTTTCTCCCCGAGTTTGAGATAATGCTCTAAAGTTTCCATACCTCCGTCGTCAAGGGCAATCATCAGCTCTCCGGGCCATGAAACAGGAATGTCCATTTCCTCTGCCCATTTGCGCCAAATTCTGTTTCCCTCAACGCAGAATTTTGCCCTTAAAGGATGGATAGCGGCATCCTCCTCATGTCCCGGATGTATTATGCTTGTGTTTGCCTTTGTTGCACCCCATCCCACATCTGCCTCCTTTTCAATAAGATGAATGTCCAAATCATATTTACTCAGAACTCTCGCAATCGCACAGCCTGCTATCCCCCCGCCAATAATTGCAACGCTTTTTTTCATCCGACCATCCCTGTTTCAGCATAGCCCAATGCCTTTTCAACTGCATTTCTCCATCCGCCAGTAAGGGCTTTTCTCACTCCTTCATCCATCGTGGGCTCATACACTCTGCCAATTTTCCACATTTCCCTTATCTCATCCTTCTTCCATAAATCGACTGCCATTCCGGCCATGTAGGCGGCGCCAAGAGCTGTCGTTTCAGGCATAACGGGCTTCAAAACACGGCAGTTGGAAATATCTGCCTGGAACTGCATTAAGAATTCGTTTGCAGAAGCGCCTCCGTCAACTCTTATCTCTTTCACCTTTATTCCTGCTTCCTTCTCCATAACTTCCATGACGTCCTGCGAAAGGTATGCCGCCGCCTCCAGCGCCGCCCTCGCCAGATGGGCAACGCCTGTCCTTCCAGTCATGCCAACCAGAACAGCCCTTGCATATTGATTCCAGTAAGGGGCGCCCAGTCCTGCGAAAGCGGGCACCATGTAAACGCCTTCATTGCTTTCCAGGGAGGAAGCCATTGACTCCATCTCCTTCAAGCTTTCAACTACCTTCAGCCTATCTTTAAGCCACTGTATTGCAGAGCCTGTAGCAAATATGCTGCCCTCCATGGCATACTCTGCTCTGCCCCCAAATGACCATGCGGGCGTTATCAGAAGTTTCTCAGAGCGATGCATCTCCCCTGTGTTCATCAGAATAAAGTTTCCCGTGCCGTAAGTATTTTTCACCATTCCTTTCTCAAAGCACGCCTGACCGAAAAGGGCTGCCTGCTGGTCGCCCATGCAGCCTGAAATAGGCATCTCTGCAGGCAAAATCGAGGTTGTGCCGTAAAAATCGCCTGACTGCTTGACTTCCGGAAGTATTGCATCGGGAATGCCAAATATTTCAAGCAATTCGCTGTCCCATTCCATTTTTTTTATATCAAAAAGCATTGTGCGGGATGCGTTGGTGACATCGGTGGCATGGACTTTTCCGTCAGTCAAACGGTAAATGAGATATGTATCGACTGTTCCAAAGAAAATTTCGCCCTGCTCAGCCTTTTTCCTCAACCCTGCAATATTATCAAGCATCCACTTTATTTTTGACGCTGAAAAGTATGAGTTTGCAACAAGACCTGTCTTTTCTTTAATCAATGCTTTTTCATCTTCAGATAGGGAATCAACTATCTCAGACGTACGCCTATCCTGCCACACAATTGCATTATGCACGGGCATGCCATTTCTATCCCACAGTATTGCGGTTTCCCTCTGATTGGCGATTCCTATGGAAATAATCTGCTTTGGCTCTATGTGCGCCATATCTATTGCCTGTTTTGCCGCCTTTATCTGAGCATTCCATATTTCTTCAGGGCTCTGCTCGACCCATCCTGGCTTCGGAAAATACTGGTTAAAAGGGCATTGCCCCTTCCCTGCTATTGAGCCTGACGAATCTACAACAAAAGCCTTTGCGCTGGAAGTGCCCTCATCAATCGCCAGTATGTATTTTTCTTTCACTTTCCCTTTAATTGCCCGAAGGTTAAAATTTTTTGCCAT
>JAGGSL010000085.1 GCA_021159125.1 Thermoplasmata archaeon | reverse complement strand
CAGACTTCTTCCTGTCATATCCTCTGGCTTTTCTATACCGAGCAGGTCGAGCATCGTAGGGGCTATGTCCCCGAGGTTCCCTCTTCTCAGTTTAATGTTTTCCTTTTCTCCTGTCCCTATCAAAATAAAAGGCACGGGGTTTGTGGTATGCGCTGTCTTTGGATGCCCATCTTCCATCATCTCTTCAGCATTTCCGTGGTCTGCAGTAATGATTGCCTTCCCTTTCTGCTGTTTCACTGCCTCCACAACCTTTCCGATGCACTCATCAACTGTTTCCACCGCCTTTATTGCCGCTTCCCATACCCCTGTATGGCCCACCATGTCGAGATTTGCGTAGTTTACCACAATCACATCGTATTTCTTTGATTTTATTCTTTTGACAAGTTCGGCTGTCAGTTCATATGCGCTCATTTCCGGTTTCATGTCGTAGGTTGCAACCTTTGGGGAGGGAATCAAACATCTTTCCTCCCCTTCAAACGGTTCTTCCCTCCCTCCGTTGAAGAAGAAAGTGACATGGGCATATTTTTCTGTTTCTGCAATGCGGAGCTGTTTGAGCCCATGCTTCGAAATCACTTCTCCGAATGTGTTTTTTAAAGGCACTTTATCAAATGCTATGTTCACATCCAGCCCATCCATATATCTGGTCATTGTGACAAAATGTACATTTAATTTTTTTCTTGGAAACGCTTTGAAATTTTCATCGACGAAAGCCATCGTTAGTTGTCTTGCTCGGTCAGGCCGAAAATTGAAGAAAATGACAACATCGCCGTTCTTTATCCTCCTTTCCTTTATCACTGTGGGTTTTATGAACTCGTCTGTTTCCCCTGCCTCATATGCCTTTTTAATCGCTTCTTCTGCGCTTTCTGCTTTCCTGCCCTTGCCCTCTGTCAGCATCTCGTAGGCCATTCTCGTTCTCTCCCATCTTTTGTCTCTGTCCATGGCATAGTATCTTCCCGTCATGCTGGCTATCTCGCCCGCTCCTATTTCCTCAATTTTTTTCTCCAGCGATTTTATGTGCTCGGCAGCGCTTTTCGGCGGCGTGTCTCTCCCGTCTGTAAAGCAGTGTATGTAAACATTTCTCACATCCTCCTGTTTCGCCATTTCGAGGAGAGCATGAAGGTGTTGCGGAAGTGCATGAACCCCGCCAGGCCCTATCAGACCCATAAGATGAAGGGCACCGCCTCTTGCCTTTTCCATTGCTCTTTTCAGGACATCATTTTGAAAGAAACTGCCGTCCTCTATCGCTTTCAATATGCGCATCGAATCCTGGAAGACCACTCTTCCCGCTCCGATGTTGATATGTCCTACCTCCGAATTTCCCATCTGCCCCGGAGGCAGACCGACGGCGGTTCCCCCTGCTTTGAGAAGGGTGAATGGATAATTAACCATGAATGAATCCATGTTGGGGGTATGTGCGTAAGCTATCGCATTTCCTTCCTTTTCTTCCCTGTATCCGAAGCCGTCCAGTATGGCAAGCAGAAGCATAAGTTGTAATCAAAATGGGATATGTAACATTGTTGATTCGATAAATGTACCACACACTTCGATGTTCGTCAGATATCCTTTATAAATGATAAGAACTTTTTTAGACTCAAGAAAAAAGGGAAGAAATTTTTTTGCCTCCTTTCTTCCCTATTCTTTTCATTTTTGCACTGTGATTGTTTCTATAACTCCAAAATAAAATTTATGTCTTTCGATAACAGAAAGTTTATTCTCCCCGATTATATACTCCAGTGCTCCCCTCTCCATATATTTTCGGTAATTTTTTTTGTGGTCTTCAAGGGCAAGATTTTCGATTATTTTCAAAGGCAGTTCTGCAATTTTGCCTTTGAACGTTGATGGTATGCCATAGTCTGTTATCACAATCATTCCATCATGCCTGATGATGCGTTTTGCCTCGTTCAAAATTTTTCTTTCATTTTTCTCGCTGTTCATATGTAGCACGAATGAAATAATTGCGCAGTCAAAATGGCTGTCCGGAAAACCTGTGGAAGTTATATCTCTCTGCAGGAACGAAATTTCTGCATTCTTTTTTCTTGCAATTTCAAGCATCTTGGAAGACAAATCTATCCCTGTGACATCGAATTTTTTGTTGTGGAGCAGTACGCACTGCGAACCTGTTCCGCATCCGAGGTCAACAATGCGCCTGCATTTATGCCTATCTGCAATCTTAACAACCCTGCGCTGTATCCTCCTCAGAAAAACATCAAAGGAAGCGTCGTACAGCCCTGCAAATCTTCCTTCACTCACTTTCAGGTTATATGAAATGCATTAAAAGATGTTCCGCTCACAGCAGGGTGTTGAAGATGTATCCCAGAAGCAATATCTGCGGAACGGTTATGACAGGCAGGAACAAAGCCGCTCTTTTCCCTATATTGCTCCAGATGAGCCCTATCTCTGTGTAGTCTGTTGCAACACCCGCCATCAAAAACGTGAAGCTGTTCCCGAATGCGCCTGTCTGGTTGAATATTTCAAATGCAAGCGGGGAGCTCCCCTCGGAGCAGACCTCGATTATCGTGGCGAAAAGCAACGTTATTATCAGCCCGATCAATGTCGGCCCCATATATTCCGTGAAAATATCGTGGGGTATGAATGCCCTGGCAACGCTGGCCATTATCATCCCTATCAAAAGCCACCACAGAACCATCTTTGAAAGAGACCATGAGCCCCTGATTACCCCCTTCAGCGATTCCCCCATATTTTTCAATGTGAAGTCGTATGATTTCCATCTTCTCCTTGCATCTTCCCTGATAGAAAAATCATCATCACTTTTGTCCCTTCCCGCCACGCATTTATCGCATTCGACCATTCCCTTTCTCTCCAGATGCTGGTATATCAGCCCTGTCGTGATGGCGATAACAATTGCAGATATTACAATGAAAAATGCCTTCAGACCGAAGAATCCGAAAAGTATGATGGTTATCGGCAAATTTGCCCATGGGGATGCAAGTAGAAATGCAATAACAGATGATGTGCTTGCCCCTTTCTTGTACAATTCCATGGATATTGCAAGAATGCCGTGGGAGCATGCGCTCATTACGAAGCCCAGAATCACGGAATAAACGATGGTTCTCTTTCTGTGTTTCGACAGATATTTCTCTATGTACTCCCTTGGAATGAAGTAGTCGATTATCCCTCCTATGAAAAAACCCACCAGAATGGCCCACCATATCAGTGAGAGGTAATCCATGAAGGCGTCGAAGAAAGGTCCCAGAGGGGGAAAAACATACGAAATTATGAGAAATGCCACTGTTGCAGCGATTGCAATCGTTATCCTTTCTTTGTACCATGGTGCGCTGACCGTGCAGCTTGGGCAATACTTTTGGTCTTCCGAAATCCCGTGCTGTTCCTCGTATTTTCTGATGCAGTGTTCGCTGCAGAAGTAATGGCCATGTGCCTTTATCGTTCCTTTCATGCCGCATATAGGGTCCGTTCTGTCCACACTTTTAAATGAGTGATAATATAAAATAAATATGCAAAGAATATTTTAATCAGGCAGTTATATCACTATGATTCCGAAAAGCCACCCGCGCTATGAATCCCTGATGATGAGAGAAAAGATATCGGAGGGTGTGAAAAAGGGGCTGGTTCATGAAACGGGCATGATTGCACACGGGAGGGGAGAAGCGTTTGATTACCTGCTCGGAGAAAAAACGATACCGCCTGCTGACAATGCTGCGGTTGCCGCTGCTGCCTATCTCAAAAAAGCGAAAAATGCGGTCATATCGGTAAACGGAAATGCGGCTGTTCTGTCTGGCAGGGAATGCATCGAGCTTGCCGAAACAGCGAATGCAAAAATAGAAGTCAATTTGTTCCACAGAACTGAGGAGCGGGTTAAAAAATTAATAAAATTTTTGGAGGAAGCAGGCGGCGTGGATATTCTGGGCAGGGAGGCAGATGCGAGAATTCCGGGGCTTGAGCATGACCGCGGAAAGTGCAGCAGGGAAGGCATATATTCTGCAGATGTTGTTCTTGTGCCCTTGGAGGATGGAGACAGATGTGAAGCGCTCAAAAAAATGGGAAAGAGGGTTGTAACCGTAGACCTCAATCCTCTTTCAAGGACAGCAAGGGCTGCGGATGTTACTATTGTGGATAATGTTGTTAGGGCGATACCGAACATAACGAAGCATCTGCATGAAAAGCATGATTGGGATAAAATAATACAGAATTGGGATAACAGAAAATGCCTTCAGGATTGCATGGAATACATCAGCAGGCGGCTTTCCTCATTTTATGAGCTTTAGCAGGAGTTTTATTTTTGTCGGCAGGGACGGAAGCTGTTCTCCTTCAATCATTGATTTTGATGTATCAATGCATATTTTCACAAGTTTTTCCATAAATTTTTTTCCATATTCCTCGTTTGCCAGCGATGGAGCTCCAACATAGCCCTGCTCTGCACCCATTTCCTTCATTGTTTTGAAAAGAGCATCAGGTCCGTCCATTTTTATTTTAACAGGCGGTAATTTTTCCCATTCTTTAACAAGATGTGGGAACAAAGCAAGAGCAATTGATGTCTCCTTCATGTCCGCATGAACTTCTCCTTCTTCTTCGATGGGGGGCCACAAATTGCCGGCGTAATGATAGGCAGAGAATGGCTCGCAGACATTAATACCCTTTACTTTATCCATTGCCGAATGAATTGCCTTTATATGATGCGGATCCATATGAAAATTGCATATGATGACATATTTAAAACCCATTTTTGATGCAGAATGTAAAATAGTGTAAATAACATTCCTTACTGCCTTCCAGTTTACAGATATGCTTCCGGGGAAGTCCCTTGCCATTCTGCAGCACCCTATCGGAAGAGACGGCAATGAAATCGTCTCTATGCCTTCCTTTTCCAGTGCTTTCATCGCTTCTTTCTCAACATGCTTTGCAATTAAAAAATCGGTGCCAACAGGAAGGTGAGGGCCATGCTCTTCCATTGGGCCGACAGTCAGGAAAAGTATTGCGTCTTTTTCCGCCTTCTCAATCTCCTTCCAGCTCATCTCCTCAAACTTCATCAACGGTATAGCAGATATTTGTATATATTTCATTCCATGATTGGCATCAGATTCGCAATCATGACAGGGAAAGCGCCCGTATAAAGAAAGTTAAAAGAGAGATTGGAAAAATGTCGTTTAACATTGGGCTTAAACGAAGTTGCGGAGCGAAGCGGAGCAATTTGGGAAAATGCCGAGCTGAGGTATTTTCCGTTTAAGCCCTGTTAAACTCCCCGAGCCGATAGGCGAGAGCGCAGCGGGGTCAAGGATTTACAAAGTAAATCCGAAGAAGTCGAATTTTCGCGATAAAATAAATACCGAGCGAAGCGAGTGTAACTGTCCGAAGGACTAAAGAGTTGGGGGCGTTCTATCAAAAGAGCAAAGCTAAAAACATGAATAAATCATATTTTTAAGATTCCTTTAGAAATAATCTGATAATGTGGGTTATCGATAAATTCTTTATCTGAACAACATTCTTTAAATGGTTTTTCACTACCAC